>NZ_SISL01000126.1:0-14003 GCF_004307965.1 Verrucosispora sp. SN26_14.1
GGGCAGGCGGCCACGGTCGCCGACGCCACCCCGACCCACTGGTGGGACCCGGTCGCCGGGGAGGTCGTCCCGGCGGAGCCCACCGCCGTGCTGCTGGCCGCCGGTTTCACCTGGACTGAGGCGGTGGGCCGGGCGCTGCTCAGGTTGCGCCGCACGACCGCGACGGCACCGGACGCCGGTCACCTGTCCGACCCACCCTCCGACGCGACGCACCCGGCCGGCTCCGCACTCGACCCCGCCGACTGGCCGGAACCGGTCCGGACCAGGGCAGCGGACATGAGCGTCCTCGGACACGACCTCGCCGCCTGGTTTGACACCTCCAGCACGCCGACCGTCTTCGTCGGCACCACCGGCGGCTGGCTCGCCCACAGCACCGCCCCGGACACCGCGACCGCCCTCGAACAGGCCATGCAGACGGCGGTCGCCGCCCTCACCGGACGCGTACCGGCCGGTGCGGACGTCGGCCCGGACCTCGGTGCCGGCGAGTGGGACGCCTGGCTCCCGCCACTGCTCAAGGAGGTGGACGCCGCCGGGCAGCGCCTTCTCCTACGGCCGGTCGACCACCTGCCCGACACCCGGGACGTGCTCCCGTTCCTCGTCGAAGCCATGCTCACGCCACGACCCGGAGGCGCTGGATGACCGACACGACCACGCTGACGCACGCCGTTCGCGTCCACGGCGACGGCGCCCTGTTCCAGGCCGTCGCGGACGCGACGGAAGCGATCCGGACCGACCGCCCGGTGGACCTGTTCGTCGTCGACGACCAGACCGACCGGGTGCAGGACGCGGCCCGCCGCGCCCACCAGGAGGGACGGGACTTCCTTCCGGTCTACCCGACGCTGCGCGGTGTGCGGGTCGGCCCGTACGTCACGGTCGGGCAACCCGGCTGCCACCACTGCGTCCGTGTCCGCGAACGTCGAGCCCGCGTCACCGGGACACCCCAGCGCTCGGCGCTCTGGCGTGCCCTGTACGAGGGATCCGTCACCGCGCCGACCCCCGTCCTCGGCCCACCGGTGCGCACCACCGTGGCCGCGCTGGTCACCGACGAACTCGCGCGGGTGGCCCGCGGTGCCGCTCCGCGTTGCGCCGGCGCGGTGCTGGAGGTCGGCACCGCCACGCTGGCGGTCAGCCGCCACCGGTTCATCGCCGACCCCGAGTGCCCGTCGTGTGCGACCCTGCCCGACGACGGTCCCGAGGCGGGCACCTTCACGTTGGTGTCCCGCCCCAAGTCGGCGCCGGACAACTACCGCGCCCGCAGCCTCCCCGCCGAGCACGAGCGGCTGCTGGAGACCATGGTCGACGTCGAGACCGGCCTGATCTCGTCGATGACGCTCCACCACAACCACCCGATGATCCTGGCCGCCGCCATCGGTGGCCCGGCCTGCTGCACCGAACTGTCCGGATACGGGCGCACGTTCAGCTATCCGGCCAGCGTGTCGGTCGCCATCGCCGAGGCACTGGAACGGCTGGGCGGCACCCTGCCCCGGGCCCGCCGGACCCGGGTCCACGCCTCGTTCCGCGAACTCGGCCCGGACCGCGCCGTCGCACCCCCGGCGCTCGGTCTGCCCGACTCGCCGCCGCACCACAACGCCGTGCGCTACCACCCGGACCTGCCGGTGGAGTGGGTGTACGCGTACTCCTTCCGCCGCGACGGCCCGGTCCTGGTCCCGGAGAGCACGGCCTACTACGGCTCGCACGCCACGGCGTTCGGCCTGGAGAGCTCCAACGGCTGCGCGCTCGGCGGCAACCTGGAGGAGGCCGTCCTGCACGGCATCTTCGAGGTGGCCGAGCGCGACGCCTTCCTGGCCACCTGGTTCGCCCGGCTGCCGGTGCCCCGGATCGACCCGCTGACCTCGGCGGACCCGGCGACCCGGCTGCTGGTGCGCTGGCTGGAACGCACCACCGGCAGCCGGCTGCACGTCTTCGACACCACCATGCCGGAGGGAATCCCCGCGCTCTGGCTGATGCTGGTGGACGAGGACGACCGGGCCGGCGAACCCAAGGCGTTCTGCGGCGCGGGCGCACACCTCGACCCCGAACGGGCACTCTGGTCCGGACTGGTCGAACTGGCCAGCGTCGCCGACGCCACGAAGGAGATGGTGGCCGCCGACACCACCGCACCCGACCTGGTCGCCGACTCCGACCTGGTCCGATCGATGGAGGACCACGCGCTGGTCGCCGCCGCCCCGCAGAGCTGGGACCGTTTCGCCTTCCTCTACCAGCGCGACGAGATCCTCTCGATGGAGACCGCGTTCCCGCCCGCGAAGCGGTACCGGCCCGCCACCGACCTGCTCGACGATCTGCGCTGGGTCGTCGACCGGTACCTCGACAGCGGCCTGGACGTGGTCGTCGTCGAACAGACGGCCCGGGAACAGGCCACCGTCGACCTCACCTGCGTCAAGGTCATCATCCCGGGCACGCTGCCGATGGTCTTCGGGCATCGGAACCGCCGCGTCGACCTGCCCCGGCTCAGGGAACTCCCGGTACGGCTGGGCTACCGGTCCACGTCGCTGCCGCCCGAGGAGATCAACCCGCACCCGCACCCGTTCCCCTGACCCGCACCGCGACAGGTCGGTGGTGACGGCCACCAGCCGCCACCACCGACCATGCTGGTGCCCTCGCGCCGGGAACGTCCGGGCTGACCTCGCGGGTGAGCTACCAGGTCCACGCCGGCCGTGTGCGCGATCCGGCACTGCCGCACCGGCGACGGGTGTCGGCGGTGTGATCGTGCGTGCAGCTGTACCGGCCGCGGCCTGAAGGTAGGTGGTGGCCTGCGCGGCGCAAAAGCCGCGACGTCTGTCAGTGACTGCGGTGGCGAGCGCCTTATCGCCTTCGCTACGCCGGCACCGATGGGGAGATCGGTGACCGGACGTCGATGCGATTCCTGTGTCACCGGGGCAGATTCATGCACCACCGGTAAAAGGCCCGTCACGGTGCGCGTGCCCCCGTGTGTGGGCAGAAGCTTCACCGCACCGGAACGAGCGTTTCGTCGCGCCGTGTGAGAGGTGCCGTGCGGTCGGTCAGCGACCGGCTTTCGCGTGGTACTCGTCCACGATCTCCTGCGGAATGCGGCCCCGGTCGGAGATGTCCTTACCGGCCTTCTTGGCCCACTCCCGGATCGCCTTGTTCTGCTCCCGGTCGGTGCTGGCGGAACCCTGACCACGAGCGGCCCGGCCACCCACGACCACACCGCCGCGACCCACCTTCGTGCCGTGGGCCACGTAGGAGGCGAACGCCTCCCGCAACTTCGCGGCATTGCTGCTGGACAGGTCGATCTCGTACTGCACGCCGTCGAGAGAGAACTTCACGGTCTCGTCGGCGTCGCCGCCGTCCAGGTCGTCGACCAGCTTATGAATGATCTGCTTAGCCACGTCTGAGCACATTCCCTTCCAGTGGAGACAGTTCCACGAACGTGGTAGTCACAATAGCGCCTGCGATACTTGTCGCGTCAACGGGATCCACATAACAGCCCAGGTATTGACCGGTCCCATCCCCGGTGCGGATCTGCCCGTCCCGCGAGAGCCGAAAATGTTCGGTGCGGTAAGTGGACGGCGACTATGTGTCGCGGCGGAGGCGCGATCCGCCGGGCGATCTCCGGCTGGAGGAAGTGGCTGCCGCCGGGCCTTCTTCTTCCGGTGCCGGGAGGCCGGCGACACCCGTCCCGGGGAGATCGCGGTCCGCGTGTCGTCGGCGTGTGCCGTGTAGGCCCTCGACGCCGGCCTCGCGCGGCTGTGGTGGCGCTCCGAGGAACTGTTCGCGGAACGGCTGGCCGGGGCGGCGGAACGAATTGTGGGGGCGCATTCGTGGCGGCGAGTGTCGCCCGACGCACCGCTACTCCGGCCCGGAAGATGCCCGGACCGGAGTAGCGGCGTAATTGCGACCTTGCGGATCAGACGATGTTGATGTCGCTACACCACATGTAGGTCTGGTCCATGTGCGACGCCTTCCAGATCACGAAGAGGACGTGCTGTCCGCTACGGCCGGAGGTCGAGACGTTGAACGAGATGTTCTGCGTCGGCGCGTACCGCCCGGTCGTCTGGATCAGGTCGATGTTCCCCCAGCCGACCTGCTGGGTGGCCGGGTTGAACCCCTGCCGGGTCAGGTAGACCCGGAAGTAGTCGGCGCCGTGGCTGGCCTGGTCGTAGAACTGGAGCGTGAAGCTCCGGCTGACCGTGGTGGCCTTCCAGGCGCCCGGCTGGTTCAGGGCGTTGTTCCGGGAGAGGGCGTTGCTGCACAGTTGGCCGTCGGGCGTACGGGCCTGGAACTGCCCGCCCAGGCCGTCGCGCAACTGGCTCATCCAGTTCCACATGGTGTCGGGGTTGGCCTGGAACGCCCGGTAGCACATCGGGTCCTGCGTCTGCATGGCCGGATCCATGTGCCGGTGGCCCCAGTTCTGCCAACACTGGTAGGCGCGGGTCGCCGGGTTGATGACGGTGCCGTGGGCCTGCGCGGCGCCGGCCCAGGGCAGCATCGCGACCACCATGGTGAGCGCCAGGGTGAGCACCTGGAGGGGGCGGCGGACGGCCGGCCGGGATCGAGGGGGGTGGTGTGAACGCACGGTGCATCCTCCGTTCCGAGCGCTCCGGGACGGTGTGTGGGAGCGCTTCCAACGAGTATTGCATCGAGGGTAGCGCATATCAATGATCGTCTATTCAATTTCGGTGTTTCGGAACTACTGAAGTCGTCGCCGGGATTCACCGGGGGCGCACCGCCTCGGATCGATCTCGACAGGTCGACATAGGATGATCGACAATTTTCCGGGCGCTGCGGAATGCACATCCCACGTCGCACGGGCGATCGGAGGCGGTGACGGCCGTGATCACGGACCGCCTGCACCGCCCGCGACGCGGTTGAGGAGGCGTGCGCGGCAGCACGGCCACGACTTGTGAGCAGATGGGCGTCGTCCCGTAGGTTGACAGCGCTCGGAACGGGATCGACGGCGAGGGGCGGACCACACATCATGACGGCGCTATCGGGCCGGAGCCCTGCTGCTGCGGGTCCGGCGGGGACCACGCCTGCGGCAGAGGACGACCTGCGCACGTTGTTCGGCCAGTCCATCGCCGTATTCGCCGCACTCGCCGGGCCGTCGCACGTGTTGGAGGCTGCGAACCCGGCATTCTTCACGACGATCGGCCAGGAACGCGCGCGTACCGGGGTCCCGCTGGCGGACCTGATGCCCGAACTCGCCGGTCAGGGCTTCATCGGCCTGCTGGACCAGGTCTACCGCGCGGGGGAGCCCTACACCGGACGTGACGTCCGGGTCGTGCTGGGCACCGGCCCGCAGGCCCGGGAGACCTTCTTCGACTTCACCTACGAACCGCGCCGCGCCGCCGACGGCACCGTGATCGGGATCCGGGTGATCGGTGTGGAGACCACCCAGGTCAAGCACGCCCAGTGGTTGATGGCCGAACACCGCGCACTGCTGGAGCAGATCGCCCGTCAGGCACCGCTGACCGAGGTTCTCGACGGAATGGCCCGCTGCATCGAGAACCTCGCGCCGCTGGAGGTGCTCGTCTCGGTCCTGCTGGCCGACCCAGACGGCCGGCACCTGCGCCACGGGGCGGCGCCCAGCCTGCCGGACTTCTACAACGAGGCCATCGACGGCATCGCCACCGGCGAGGGTGTCGGTTCCTGCGGCACCGCCGCCCACCGGCGTCAGCCGGTCGTCGTCACCGACATCGCGACCGACCCGTTCTGGAACGACTTCCGCGAGTTGGCCGACCGGGCCGGGCTGGCCGCCTGCTGGTCCACGCCGATCCTGGCCCGTGACGGCGGCCTGCTCGGCACCTTCGCCATGTACCACCGCGTTCCGCGCGTCCCGCAGGACACCGATCTCGCCATCGCCCGGCTCTTCGCCGGCACCGCGGCACTCGCCATCGAACGCCACCACATCGAGCGGGCGCAGAAGGCCGCCGAGGAACGCGCCGCCGCAGCCCACGACGAACTCGCCAAGGCGGTACGCGCCGAGCGCGAACTCCGCGCCGAGGCCGAGCGCCGTGCTGCCGCCGCCGCCGAACTCAACGCCCGGATGCAGTCCGCCGCCGCCGCGCAGGTCGCGGTGCCGCACCCCGAACACTGCCAACTCGGCGGTGCGGCCGGATGCGCCGCACCGGCCGAGATCAAGATCGCCGACTCCTGGGGTGACGCCGCGTGGGGCTGCCCCACCCACGTCGAGGAAGCCATCATCAACGTCCGCTCGGTGTTCATCGCCAACGAGGAACTCGGCGGTCTCGCCGCCTACCTGCACCGCTGAACCGGTGTGCCGGCCGGGAACGACGCGGGTGGCGACGACGGCGCGCGGCCTGCGGTGTTGGATGGGCTGATGGCAACCATCGCGCGCCTGGCCGCAGGCTCCCGGATCGGGTTCGGACTGGCGGCCGTCGGCCGTCCGGGCTACATCAATCTCGGACGCGCCGCGGACCTGCCGGCCGAGCGGACCGTCGAGGCGCTACGCGCCCGCGCGAGCGAACTCCTCGACCAGGCGTACGCCGCCGGGGTCCGCTACGTCGACGTCGCCCGCTCGTACGGCCGGGCCGAGGAGTTCCTCGCGCACTGGCTGCGGAGCCGGCCGGACGTCGACGACGTCGTCGTCGGGAGCAAGTGGGGCTACACCTACACCGCAGGCTGGCGCGTCGAGGCCGAGACGCACGAGGTCAAGGACCATCGCCTCGCCACCTTCGACCGGCAGTACGCGGAGACCGCCGCGCTGCTCGGCGACCACCTCGACCTCTACCAGATCCACTCGGTCACTCCGGAGAGTCCCGCACTGCACGACGTGGCCCTGCACCGGCGACTCGCCGACCTCGGCCGGCAGGGCGTGCTGGTGGGACTCTCGACCAGCGGGCCGCGGCAGGCCGAGGTCATCCGCGACGCGCTCGACGTACGCGTCGACGGCGAGCCGCTGTTCCGCAGCGTGCAGGCCACCTGGAACCTGCTGGAGCCCAGCGCCGGCCCGGCCCTGGCCGAGGCGCACGACGCGGGGTGCCTGGTCATCGTCAAGGAGGCCCTCGCCAACGGCCGTCTCGCCGTACGCGAGGACGTCGGTGACGCGCCCGCGCTCGCGGCGGCGCTGCACCAGCCGTGGGCGGCGATCGTCCTGTCCGGAGCCGCCACCGCCGACCAACTGGCCTCGAACCTGCGGGCGCAGACGCTCACCGTCGACCCGACCCGGTGGGCGGACCTGGCGATGCCGCCGGACCGCTACTGGCAGGAACGCGCCGCCCTGCCCTGGACCTGACGGACTACGCGCGACACCGACACCGGTGGGCACGCCCGCCGCTGCGCCCGACTGGCAGGACGAAGGTGATGGCCGTCACAGTGATCCGGGACCCGATCGTGGTCCGACCGTCGTCTTACCCGGTGTGAGTACCGGCATGGACGCAGCGGACGAGGGTGAACTCGTGCGGCGCGTCGCCCGTGGTGATCGGCGGGCCTTCGACGAGCTGTATCGGCGTACCGCGCCGTGGCTGGAGGTGCGGCTGCGCCGCCGGTGCGCCGATCCCGACGTCGTCGCCGAGGTCCTCCAGGACACCTACCTGACCGTCTGGCGGGCCTCGGGCACCTTCGCCGGAGCCCGGACGGGAAGCGGCGGCGGGGCGCGGGGCACCGCCGTCGGCTGGCTGTGGACCATCGCCGCCCACCGACTGGTCGACGCGTTCCGTCGCCGGGCCCGCACGGCGCAACTGCCGCAGGTGCCGCTGGCGCCGACCACGGCACCTGCCGCCGAGGACGAGGTGATGGCGGCGCGGATCGGACAGGAACTCGAACAGGCGCTACTCACCCTGCCGCCCGAGGTCCGGGCCGCCCTGCGTGCCACCGTCCTGGACGGCCTCTCGACCCGGGAGGCGTCCGTGCTGCTGGGCGTACCCGAGAACACCGTCAAGTCCCGTGTCCGCCGAGCCCGGATCGCGCTACGGGAGGCCCTGTCATGACCCCCCATCCGACCCTCACCCAGATCGAGCGGTACGCCACCGCGGACCCCCGCCTCGACGAGCCCGGCGTCTGGGCCATCGAGGTGCACCTGGAGGACTGCGCCGACTGCCGGGCGCGGCTGGCCGGCAGCACCACCGCCGACACCCGTGCCATCCTCGCCCAGGTCGCCGTCACCCTGGACCGGGAGATCGCCGAGTCCCCGGCCCCGGTCGCCCGCAGCCGGTCCTGGACGGTGCTGCGCCGCCGCTGGCTGGTCGGCACGCTCGCCCCCTGGCTGGCCATGACCGCTGCGGTACTCGCCTGCGCCGTCCTGCTCAGCGAGTTGTGGACCGCGTTGCCGTCGTTGGTGCTGCTGCTCGCCCCACTGGCCCCGTTGCCCGGCGTCGCGGTCGCCTGGCACCGCCGGGCCGATCCCGCCTGGGAGCTGATCGCCACCACTCCCGGGGCCGGTCTGACGACCCTGCTGCGCCGTACCGCGACGGTGCTGGTGGTCGTCATCCCGCCCCTCGCCCTCGCCGGCTACGGCACCGGCGTGCCACCGGCGCTGACGCTGTTGCCCTGCCTGACGTTCACCGCCGCCACGCTCGTGCTGGGGAGTCTCGTCGGCGTACGCCGGGCCGCGATCGGACTGATCGCGATCTGGACACTCGCGGTGATCACCCCCAGCCTCGCCGCCGCCCGTACACCACTGGTGCTGACCGAGGAGAGCACCGGTGTCTGGGCACTGGCCACGGTCGCCCTGACCTTCACCGTGCTGCTGCGGACCGACGGGCTCCGACGAGCCGCCCAGCAGTAGGACCTCTCCGCCATCGGACGCGCGACGCCGCGTCCCTCTCCACCGACCCCGAACGAAGGAAGATGCCGATGCGTGCCCTGAGCGTGGCCGAAACGGCCGCCACCACCAGTCCCTGGGTCGTCCACGCCGAGAGCCTGCGGGTCCGCGCCGGGCGGCGCCTGGCCGTCGACGGCCTCGACCTGGCCCTGACCACCGGGGTCCACGGGCTGCTCGGCCCCAACGGCGCCGGGAAGACCACGCTGATGCGCTCCCTGGCCACCGTGCTCGCGCCGACCGCCGGGCGCCTGACGCTGCTCGGACACCCGGTCGACGGCCGCGCCGACCTGCGTGCGGTCCGTCGCGGCCTGGGCTACCTGCCGCAACACTTCGGCTTCTACCCGCGCTTCACGGTGCGCGAGTTCGTCGGATACATGGCCTGGCTCAAGGAGATGCCCAAGGCGGCGATCCCGGCGGCGGTGCAGCGGGCCGTCGACCGTGTCGGCCTGACCGACCGGGCCGACACCCGGCTGAAGACCCTCTCCGGCGGCATGCTGCGCCGCGCCGGCATCGCGCAGGCCATCGTCAACGACCCGCAGCTCCTGCTGCTCGACGAACCGACCGTCGGCCTCGACCCGGAACAACGACTCGACTTCCGCGAGCTGCTGCGGGACCTCGGCACCGACAGTTGCGTACTGGTCTCCACCCACATGGTCGAGGACGTGGCGGCGGCCTGCACCGACGTCATCCTGATCAACGAGGGCCGCCTGGTCTGGCAGGGCACCGCCGAGGCCCTCAGCGCCCAGGGCGACCAGAGCCACCCGGGCGACAGCCCGACCGAGCGGGGCTACTCCGCCATCCTGCGTCGGCACCGCGCGGAGGCCGCCCGATGAGCATCCTGGGTGTCGAGATCCGCCGCTCCGCCGCGCTCGGTGCCGCGCTGATCACCGTGCTCGCCGGAGTCGGCGCACTCTACGTGGCTCCGGCCCGATGGTCCGGTGGCCTGATGTCGCTGGCCCTGGTCACCCGCGAGTACCTGTTGCTGATGTGGCCGCTGGCGCTGGCCGCCGGCGCCTGGCAGGGGCGTCGGGAGCACCGCTCGAACGTCGCCGAACTCTTCGGCACCACCGCCCGCCCGCCCGTCCAGCGGATGCTGCCGGTCCTCGGCGCGATGGCCCTCACCCTCGGCAGCGCCTACCTGCTGGTGACCGCGGCGGGCGTCGCCCGGATCGCCAGCAGCGCAGGCTACCTGCCTCTGCTCGGTTTCACCGTCGTCACCGGCGTCGGCGCGCTGTCCCTCATCGCCGCGGCCTGGCTCGGTCTGGGGATCGGGCGTCTGCTCCCCGTTCCGGCGACCGCACCCGCGCTGGGCGTGGCCGGCGTCCTGTTCGTCTCCTTCAGCATGTTCCTCCGTCCGGAGTGGCTGGCCGCTGCGCTGTCCCCGATCCACGGCACGAGTCAGTTCCACGCCTATCAGACGATCGACAACCGGGTCAGCGGTGCGCTGGCGATCTGGCTCGCCCTGCTCGCCGTCGCCGGCCTGGTGCTGTTCGTCGCCGATAGCTGGCGGACCCGTACGGCGGCGTTGGTGCCGGTGCTGCTCGGGCTCGCCGGGGCGGTGGCGGTGGTGCCCCGTGACCCGGCCGTGCTCGACGCACCGGTCGACCCGGTCGCCCGGGAGATGGTCTGCACCGAGGACGCTCCGACGGTGTGCGTGAGCCGGGTCAACGCCAGGGTCCTCGACGACCTGGCCCCGTTGGCCCGTGACGGTCTGGTGGCGTTGGCGAAACTCCCGGACGCCCCGACCGCCGTGCACGAGGACACCTCCACGTACGGGCGCGACGGGGAGACGCCGTCGCGCGACGACGTCGTCGAGGTGCCGGTCCGGATCGACAAGTACGGTGGGCTCGCGCACCCGGACGTCGTGGCCGTCGAGGTCGTCCGAGGTCTGGGCGTACCTGTCGACATCGAGTGCCGGCAACACCACGAGGCGGTCGACCGGGCGGCGGCGTACTGGCTGCTGGGCCGCGAGCCGCGATCCGACGTCGGGCTCATCCCGGGCATGATCCAGGAGGATTTCGAACTCAACGCCGAGGCGCTCGCCCTGTGGAACGGGCTGCGCGAGGTCTCCGCCGAGGAGGCGCTGGCGCGGGTGACGGCGGTCCGTGACGCCAAACGCGCCTGCGAGGACACCAGCGAACTGCTGTCCCGGAGTTCCCGGTGACCTGGACGCTGCTCTACCTGCGCTCCCGGCGCGTACCCCTGGCCCTGGCCGTCGCCGTCGGCGGGGCGGCGGTGATCTGGACGCTGTGGCGGACCATCGCCGACGAACGCGACGTCGCCCCGACGATGGTGGTGCTGACCGTCCTGCTGATGGTCGCGGTGCTCTCGGCCACCCTGACCGCCCCGGACGAGAACCTGGACCGGACCGCCGCGCTGCGATGGCCGCCACGGCGTGCGGCGCACCTGTTGGCCGGCCTCCTGGTGGTTCTGCTGGCCCTGCTCGCCACGCGGTACACCGGGGCCCGCTTCGGGCCGGCCACGCTGGTGTTCCGCGACGCCGCCGGCCTGCTCGGGCTGACGGCGCTGTGTGCCACGGTGGTGGGCGCCGGTCGATCGTGGTTTCTGCCGCTGGGCTGGACCACCGTCGCGGTCATGTATCCCCAGCAGGGCACCGGGGGAGCGGTCCTGACCTGGCAGGCCCAACCGACCGACAGCACCGCCGCCACGGTGACGGCGGCAGCGTTGGCCCTCGGCGGGTTGATCGCCTACTCGCTGGCCGGCCCGGCCCGCAGGGAAGCCCCCGAATCGATAGCCTGAGGCGTCGTCGGCTATTGATATCCTTCGAGGAAATCGAGCCCGCGTTGCTCGTCATGGAGGTCGTCATGCGCATGCGCCGCACGGTTGTGTCCCTCGCCCTCCTGGCCGTCGCCGGGGTGGTCGCCGCCCTCGGTCTCGACCAGGTCCAGGAGATCTCGCACCTGGCGAGATTCACCTGGTCCAACTAACGCTGACCGCACCTGCTCGCGATCGTTCGCAGTTCACGATCGCGAGCAGGTGCGGTGTGCTACCGGTTCGGGACACAGGGCGGTGGGCATCAGCATGACGCCGGAGGAGCACCTGCGGGTCTGCGGCGCGCAGTTGTACGAGTCCATCGGGTCCGCGTACCCGGCGACGCGACGCACCGAGCCACGCATCGCCGCGCGGGTCTGGGAAGCGCTCGGTGACGCCCGTACGGTGCTGAACGTCGGGGCGGGCACCGGCTCGTACGAGCCCGCCGATCGTGAGGTCACCGCAGTGGAACCCGCGGCGACCATGAGGGCGCAACGTCCCGTGGACGCGGCACCGTGCGTGGCCGCCGGCGCGGAGAACCTGCCCTTCGAGGACGGGGCGTTCGACGCCGCGCTGGCCTTCAGCACCGTCCACCACTGGCACGACCCGATCGCCGGGCTGCGCGAGATGCGGCGGGTGGCCCGTCGTGTCGTGGTGTTCACGCACGACGCCAGTGACACCGGCTGGCGTCAGCGGTTCTGGCTCAGCCGGGACTACCTCCCCGAGGTCGCCGGCCTGGTGGTCGGCCGCCCCTCGGTGGACGAACTGGCCCGCGCGATCGGGGCCCGCATGGAGCCGGTGCTCGTCCCGTGGGACTGTGCCGACGGCTTCTTCGAGGCGTACTGGCGCCGGCCCGAGGCGTACCTGGAGGAGCAGGTCCGCCGCGCGGTGTCGGTGTGGGCCCGGGTCGGGCCGGCGGCCGAGCAGCGGGCCGTACGCGCCCTCCGACAGGACCTCTCCTCCGGCCGGTGGGCCGACCGCAACCGCGAGCTCACCGACCTTGACGCGGCCGAACTGGGCCTGCGACTCCTCGTGGCCTGAAGCTCAGCATCGAACCGGGGATCAGCTCAGGCGAGAGTGGTCTAAAGCGTAACCTATAAGTTACGCTTTAGCTGTGGACGAGGTGGCAGCGGCGATCGCCGATCCGGTGCGTCGGGAGATCCTGCTGATGCTGCGCGACGAGTCGCTCTCGGCCGGGCAGATCGCCGACCGGTTCGTGATCAGCCGGCCGGCCGTCAGTCGGCACCTGCGTGTGCTGCGGGAGGCCGGCCTGGTGCGCGACACGGCCGACGGGCGGCGGCGGGTCTACACCCTGACCACCACGCCCCTGGACGAACTGGTCGGGTGGTTGGGACGGCTGATGCGCCCGTCCCGGTGGCAGCAGCACCTCGACGCATTGGAGACCGAGGTCTACCGCACCCGCCGTGAACGGCGCCCCGCCACCGAGCGGGGCACCACCACCACTGAACGGCATCCATCGACGAAGGAGACGGCGTGACACCGACACCGACCGGCCGACTGTTCGGCGACGACCTCGTGCTGACCCGCACGTTCCGCGCACCCGTCGCCGACGTCTGGGCGAGCCTCACCGAGTCGCCACGGACGGCGCGCTGGTTCGGCCCGTGGCAGGGCGACGCGGCACCGGGGCGGACGATCAAGGTCCAGATGGCGTACGAGGAGGACGAGCCCTGGATGGACGTGACCATCGAGGCGTGCGAACCGCCGAGCCGGCTCACGGTCTCCGCGGTGGACGAGTACGGCAGTTGGCACCTGGACATGACGCTCGTCGAGAGCGCGGGCGTGACCGAGCTGCGGTTCACCCACCACCTGACCGGCACGGAAAATGCCGGCGAGGTCGGGCCGGGGTGGGAGTACTACCTCGACGCCCTGGTCGCCGCGCACACCGGTCAGCCGAGGCCGAACTTCGACGACTACTACCCGGCGATGAAGGAGCACTTCGAGGCGCAGTGACAGGCGTATCCAGCGCCCGCTGTCTCGCTCTGCCAGGACACGTTTTCCCGAGATGTCGCGACATCAGTGGATTCGCCGACCCGCGACGGGAGCGAGTGGGTCGACAATCCTCTATGGATTGGCGATTGCGTCCGGCTGGGGAGGGGTGCGGGATGAGCGGACCGGCTGGGGAGGCGCAGGCGGCTCTGGCCCGGTTCGTCGACGACCTCAGGCGCCTGCGGCAACACTGCGGGTCCCCGTCGCTGAACACCCTGGTGGCCGTGTCGACGGCGCTGGGATCAGCGCTGGCCCGCTCCACGCTCAGCGACAAGCTCAACGCGAAGTCGTTGCCCGAGTGGCCGTTCGTCGTCTCCTACGTGACCGCCTGCCTGGCCCACGCCGCGCAGACCGGCCGCCCGGTGCCGACGGAGATGGCGGAGCTGAGCCGCTGGGACGCGGCGCACTGGCGACTGTTGCGCGCCGTCGACGCCGGCCGTGCGGAGGACCGGCTCCGGGC
>NZ_SISL01000127.1:0-13879 GCF_004307965.1 Verrucosispora sp. SN26_14.1
GGGTCAGGACGCGGCCCGCGACGAACTGGCCGCGCTCGCCGCCGCCGCGCAGGATCGGCACCTGATCGCCCGGTACACCCTGCGGGTGGCCGACACCCCGGACCGCTCGATCGTGGTGACCAGTGCCAACGACGGCAGTTGGCGGGTGGACGTACCCGGCGGCGCGCTCGGCGGCACGGCGGACATCTCGCTCGCGGCCACCGCCGACGGGCTGTTCCAGTGCGCGTTGCCGACGGCGACCCGGCCCGAGCCGGCGACCTGCGTACGCGTCGGCGAGCGGGACGACACGCTGCCGCGCCGGATCGACCCCCGCGTGCAGCACCCGTTCACGGACTGGCTGGACGTGCTGACCGACCGGCGCGCCCCGCTGTCGGTCTCCCCCGCGATGGCCCCACCCGAGGCCACCGGCACCTGCTACTCGGTGGAGACCACGGCCGCCTCGATCAACCCACCGTTGGACGTCGGCATCTACTGCTTCGACGCGGACGGCACGCCGACCGCGGTCCGCGCGGCGTTCGGCACCCTGACGCTGGCCGGACCGACCGAACCGGCACCGGCCACGGTGCAGCTCGCCGGTCCGGTGGTCGACGGCGAGCCGCTGGGCATGGAGGCGCCACCACCGCCGTCCACGCCGTCCGATCCTGATCCGGGCGGCACCGCTCCGGACGGCACCGATCCGGGTGATTCCGGAGCGGGCGACGCCGGGCCGGGAGGTACCGCGCCGACCGGTGGCGGGTAGGCCCGGTCCGATCTCCAGGTCCGGCACACGGGGCGTTCCCCGCCCCGGTCCGGGCGGGTGCGGCGTCGGGGTGCGCGCTCGGCAACGCCCGGCCGGTCGTCCCGTTACGGGTGTCGTTTCCCACATTCGACCCCCCTGACAACACCACCAAATCCCCCATAAAGGACGCTTCTGCACATGACCGACCTCACCCCCGTACTGGCCTTCCGCTGGAGCCCACGCTCCTTCGACCCGGTCGCGGAACTGCCCCGGGCCGAGGCGGCCACCCTGCTGGAGGCGGCCCGGTGGGCGCCGTCGGTCGGCAACCGGCAGCCCTGGCGGTTCGCCCTCGGACACCGCGACGACCAGACCTTCAAGCGGATCCTGGTCAACCTCGCCCCGGCCGAGCAGCGGTGGGCCGGACGGGCCGGTGCGCTGGTGCTCGGCGCGTACCGGCGGACCGAGCAGGCGTTCGCCGCGTACGACCTCGGGCAGGCGGTGGCCCACCTCACCGTGCAGGCCACCGCGCGGGGACTGCACGTACGACAGGTGACCGATTTCGACCGGGCCGGACTGATCGCCGATCTCGACCTTCCCGCCGATGTGCGACCGTACGTGGTGGTGGCGGTCGGCCAACTCGGCGATCCGTTGAGCCTTCCGGCCGACCTACTGGCCGATGAGACCAGCCTGCGGCATCGTCGCCCACTCTCCGAACTCGTCCTGAGCTGCGGCGAGATCGTCATCTGATCCGCTAGGCGCAATTTCCATCCCATACTCCGGACGGACCTTTCCCACACCACGTCCCATCACGTAGGGTCACCCTGTCATGTGGCAGGCGCACCTTCTCCTTGGTCGCCGCGACGAGGCCTGACGGCCGGCACCTCGTCGCGGAGTCGAACCGCGCCGCCAGCACCGTCCCGGATCTTTCGCTCGGCATTCCTGCCGACCCCCGTCGCTGACGACACATGACCCCAGGAGAAGTCCGCCATGGCTCACCCAGCCGGCCCCACCGACGTTGACTCCGATGCCATCGCCCGGCAACGTCCCAGCCAGATGCCGCACCGCCGCTACCAGCCCTACCAGCAGCAGTTCCGCATCGACCTGCCGGACCGCACCTGGCCGACCCGGCACGTCGAGACCGCGCCGCGCTGGTGCGCGGTCGACCTGCGCGACGGCAACCAGGCACTGATCGACCCGATGTCGCCGGAGCGCAAGCGCCGGATGTTCCAGCTCCTGGTCCAGATGGGCTACAAGGAGATCGAGGTCGGTTTCCCGTCGGCCAGCCAGACCGACTACGAGTTCGTCCGGCAGCTCATCGAGCAGGACATGATCCCCGCCGACGTCACGATCCAGGTGCTGACCCAGTGCCGGGAGCACCTCATCGACCGCACCTTCGAGGCGCTGCGCGGTGCGCGCCGGGCGATCGTGCACTTCTACAACTCCACCTCCACGCTGCAACGACGGGTGGTCTTCGGGCTGGACCGCGACGGCATCGCCGACATCGCCACCACCGGCGCCCGGCTCTGCCAGAAGTACGCGGAGATCCACACGCCGGACACCGAGATCTACTACGAGTACTCGCCGGAGTCGTACACCGGCACCGAGCTGGAGTACGCGCTGGAGGTCTGCGCCAAGGTCATCGAGGTCGTCGACCCGACGCCGGACCGCAAGCTGATCGTCAACCTGCCCGCCACGGTCGAGATGGCCATGCCGAACGTGTACGCCGACTCGATCGAGTGGATGCACCGGCACCTGCCCCGACGCGACAGCCTGGTGCTCAGCCTGCACCCGCACAACGACCGGGGCACCGGCGTCGCCGCCGCCGAGCTGGGCCTGCTGGCCGGCGCCGACCGGATCGAGGGGTGCCTCTTCGGCAACGGCGAACGCACCGGCAACGTCGACCTGGTGACGCTGGGCCTGAACCTCTTCTCCCAGGGCATCGACCCGATGATCGACTTCTCCGACATCGACGAGATCAAGCGGGCCGTCGAGTACTGCAACCAACTGCCCGTGCACGAGCGCCACCCGTACGCCGGTGACCTGGTCTACACCGCCTTCTCCGGCTCCCACCAGGACGCCATCAACAAGGGCTTCGCCGCGCTGAACACCGACGCGGCGGCCGCCGGCGTACCCGTCGACGACTTCACCTGGGCCGTGCCGTACCTGCCGATCGACCCGAAGGACCTGGGCCGCAGCTACGAGGCGGTGATCCGGGTCAACTCGCAGTCCGGCAAGGGCGGCGTCGCGTACATCATGAAGACCGAGCACCAACTGGACCTGCCCCGACGGCTCCAGATCGAGTTCTCCGGCGTGGTGCAGCAGGTCACCGACCACGACGGTGGCGAGGTCGGCCCGGACACCATGTGGCAGATCTTCGCCGCGCAGTACCTGCTCGACCACCAGAGCGACCCGGCGGTGACGCTGACCGAGTACGAGATCGGCAGCGCCGACGGCAAGGTCGAGATCACCGCGCAGGTCGGGGTGGACGGTCGGGCCCGTTCGGTGAACGCGATCGGCAACGGCCCGATCGACGCGTACGTGAACGCGCTCGGCTCGGCCGGGGTGAGCGTACGGGTGCTCGACTACCACGAGCACGCGCTCTCCTCCGGCGGGGACGCGCAGGCGGCCGCGTACGTGGAGTGCGAGGTGGACGGCCGGACGGTCTGGGGCGTCGGCATGGACGCGAACATCGTCACCGCCTCCGTCAAGGCGGTCACCAGCGCCATCAACCGCGCCCGTCGCTGATGTAAGGAGGGGTCCCCTGCTAACGCCTCGTGCATAGCAGGGGACCCCTCCTTACATCGCAGAGATCATCCGTCCGGCGTGGAGACCGGCATCGAGTGGCAGGGTTGTGCGGGCGGTGCACGGCGGGTCGGCCGGCGTACCAGAAGTGCGGCGACGATCGCCCCGACCACCAGCAGGCCGGCGCACCAGAGCAGCGCGCCCCGGTACGCGGCGGTGAGTTCGGCGGGCTGCTCGTAGCCCGTGCCGGTGAGCCCGACCAGCAGCGGCAACGCGGCCACCGCCAGCAGGCCACCCACCCGGGACGCGGCGTTGTTGAAGCCGCTGGCCACCCCGGCGAAGCGGTCCGCCACGGCGGCCAGCACGGACGCGGTCAACGGCGCCACCACCAGGGTCAGCCCGGCGCCGAACAGCACCACCCCGGGCAGCACCTGCCGCCAGTACGACGCACCCGCGTCCACCTCCCGCAGCATCAGCAGCCCGACGGCGGCCAGCACCGGGCCGACGGTCAGCGGCAGCCTCGGCCCGATCTTCGCCGACAACGCTCCGGCCTTGGGCGAGCCGACCAGCAGCAGCACCGTCATCGGCAGCAGGGCCAGGCCGGTGAGCAGCGCCGACCAGCCGACCACGTTCTGCAGGTAGACGGCGAAGAAGAACGTGAACCCGCCGAGTGCGGCGTACACCAGCACGGTGAAGACGTTCAGCACCGAGAAGAGTCGGCTGCCGAACAGGCCGGTGGGCAGCATCGCGGTCTCGCCGCGACGCCGCTCCACGAGCACGAACGCCAGCGCGGCCAGCACCGCGACCAGGGCCGACACCAGCACGGCAGGTGAGCTGATCCCGCGACCCGGCGCGTCGACGAGCGCGTACGTGACCCCGGCCAGTGCCACCGCGCCGAGCAGTGCACCGGCCACGTCGAAGCGTCGGCGCCCGTCCCGGCTACGCGAGGCGCTCTCGTCCCGGCTCTCCGGCACCCAGCGCAGCGCGGCCAGCACCACCAGCACGGCCAGCGGCAGGTTCAGGAAGAAGATCCACCGCCAGGAGAGCGCGTCGATCAGCCATCCGCCGATGAACGGGCCGAGGGCGGTGGAGACGCCGGAGAGCCCGGACCACGCCCCGATCACCTTGCCCCGGTCGTCCGGGTGGAAGCTGGCCTGGAGCAGCGACAGCGAGCCGGGGGTGAGCAGCGCGCCGCCGGCACCCTGGAGGAACCGCGCGGCCACCAACCAGTCGGTACGCAGCGCCAGCCCGCACAGCACCGAGGCGACGGTGAACCAGACCACGCCCAGCAGGAAGATCCGCCGTCGCCCGAAGCGGTCCCCGAGAGCCCCGCCGAGCAGCACGAACGCGGCCAACGTGAGCAGGTATCCGTTGACCGTCCACTGTAGGCCCGCCACCGAGGCGCCCAGTTCGGCGCCGAGTCGGGGCAGGGCCACGTTGACCACGGTGGTGTCCAGGAAGACCATGCCGGAGGCGAGGACGGCGGCGGCCAGGGTGCCTCGACCGGCATGCGACTTCAGCCGGAGGGCGGGCGCGGTTTCGGGCATGACTACCAATGTGCCGTGCGCCATACGTGAGACACCACGAATCGCCGAAACTGGGCCCGGGTACTGTGCGGGATCGCCGAAAGCCCGCAAGCTGGAGAGGTGTCGTCTGTGCGTACCAGATCAGGACCTCGCGCCCTGGGGGCGCTCGCGCTCGTCGCGGCGCTGACCCTAGGCGCGGCCGGTTGCGTCGAGTTGGTGGAGCCGGAGGTGTCGCCCACCAGCGGTGACGGCGGCACCGCCACCCAGATGCTCTCCGAACTGACCGTCGCCGAAGCCAACCCGATGCGCGGCTACAGCCGCAACCGTTTCTCGCACTGGCGCAAGACCGGCCAGAACTGCGACGTCCGGGACACCGTGCTGGAACGCGACGGCAAGGACATCCAGCACTCCGGGTGCAACGTGGTGGGTGGCAACTGGGAGAGCGTGTACGACGGGCGGACCTTCACCGACCCGTCCAGCGTGGACATCGACCACATGGTCCCGCTCGCCAACGCGTGGCGCTCCGGCGCCGACGAGTGGGAAGACTCGAAGCGGAGTGATTTCGCGAACGACCTCGACCGGCCGCAGCTCTTCGCGGTTTCGGCCTCCTCCAACCGGGCAAAGGGTGATCAGGATCCGTCCCAGTGGAAACCGCCAAACCGGTCATACTGGTGCCAGTATGCCGGCGACTGGGTGGCGGTGAAGCACCACTGGAAGCTCACGATCACCAGTGCTGAGAAGGCCGCGCTGGCCGACATGTTGGAGGGCTGCACATGGGAGAGCAAGCCGTAACCGGAGCCGGCGGCACCCCGGCACCCGAGCGGACGCCCGACGCGGGTGGGGACGACGCCGCGGCGGCCACCGGCAGCCCCGGCCCGGCCACCGCCGGGATGACCGCCGACGGAGCGGCCGCGGGTGAGGTGGAGGTGCCCGGTGCCGGCATGACCGCCGACGCCGGTGGCGCCACCGGCCCGCAGAGCCGGACCACGGACGTCGTGCCCGGACCGGGTGGGGTGATGACCGACGAGGTCGGCGTGGTCACCGGGGAGTTGACCCTGCGCACCGACCTCGCCGACGGCCGGGTCACCCTCCACGTGCAGTACAAGGACGCCGACGAGTGGTACGCGGTCACCGGCGGCAGCGCGGCGCTGGCCGACGCCGCCGGGCTGGACGCGGTGCACAGCATCGCGGTCGGCCTGCTGAACCGCCCCGAGGGCTGATCCCGGGTGTTGATGTAAGGAGGGGTCCCTTTCTAACGCCTACGGCATAGAAAGGGACCCCTGCTAACAGCTCAGCTAGACGAACGTGCCCGGCTCGCTGGGTGCGGAGACCACGCTGGGCTCCTCACCCTCGCCCTCCGGGCGGACGATCTCCGCACTCACCCTGTGCGGCCGCAGTTCGCCGCTGGCGATCTGCTCGGCGAAGTGACACGCGACCCGACTGCCACCGATCTCCCGCAGCACCGGCCGCTCGTCGGCGCACCGCGTCGGCTGCGCCCACGGGCAACGGGTGTGGAAGCGGCAGCCCGACGGCGGGTTGGCCGGCGAGGGCAGGTCACCGGAGAGCAGGATCCGCTCCCGGCGGTCCTCCACGTCCGGGTCCGGCACCGGCACCGCCGACATCAACGCCCGGGTGTACGGGTGCAGCGGCTCGGTGTAGAGCCGGTCACTCGGCGCCTCCTCGACCAGACCGCCGAGGTACATCACGCCGACGGTGTCGGAGATGTGCCGCACCACCGCCAGGTCGTGCGCGATCACCAGATAGGTGAGGCCGAGGCTGTCCTGCAACTCGTCGAGCAGGTTGATCACCTGCGCCTGGATCGACACGTCCAGGGCGGAGACCGGCTCGTCGGCGACGATCAGCTCCGGCCCGAGCACCAGCGCGCGGGCGATCCCGATGCGCTGCCGCTGGCCGCCGGAGAACTCGTGCGGATAGCGGGACAACGCCCAACGGGGCAGGCCCACCTTGTCCAGCGTCTCGCCGATGATCTTCCTGCGGCCGTCGCGGTCGCCACCGATGCCGTGCGTCTGCAGGCCCTCGGTGAGGATGGACTCGACGTTCTGCCTCGGGTCGAGGCTGGACATCGGGTCCTGGAAGATCATCTGCATTCGCCGCCGCATGGTCCGCAGCCTGCGCGGTGCCAGCGTGGTCAACTCCACCCCGTCGAAGCGCACCTCGCCCGCCGTGGGCGGGTTGAGCTGGAGCAGCGCACGACCGAGCGTGGACTTGCCGCAGCCCGACTCGCCGACCAGGCCGTACGTCTGTCCGCGCGAGATGCTCAGGTCGACGCCGTCGACCGCCTTGACGTGGCCGACCGTGCGGTCGAACAGCACCCCCCGCTTGATCGGGAAGTGCACCTTGAGATCCCGTACCTCGACGAGGACATCGCTCTCGGTCATGACTTCTCCTCCTCGCGCGGCGCGGGCACCTGGCCGGTACCCGACGCCTCGACGGGCGCCGCCGACTCAGCAGCCGGCGGTGCCTCAGCGACCGCCGCAGCCTCAGCATCCGCCGATGGCCCGGCAGACCTGTCGACCTCGGCAGACGGGTCGACCTCGACGGACGACGGCGCTTCGGCAGACGTCCCGGCCTCGGCGGACGGTGCAGCCTCGACGGACGACACAGCCTCAGCGGACGGTGCGGATGGTGCGGATGGTGCAGCCTCGGCGGACGGCGCAGCCGGCGAGGGGTCCGACACCGGGGCCGGGTTGACGCAACGGTAACTGCGGCCGGCATGGGTGAGCACCAGCTCCGGCGGCTGGCCGACGCAGGCGTCCACCCGGCGGGTGCAGCGCGGCGCGAAGGCGCAGCCCTCCGGCCAGGGCAGCAGGTCGCGCACCGAGCCGGGGATCGGGGTGAGCCGCTCGCCGCGCCCGGCGTCCAGGCGCGGTACCGAGCCGAGCAGCCCCACCGTGTACGGGTGTCGGGGCTCGCGGAACAGTGGACGCCGCCGGGCGGTCTCCACCACCCGGCCGCCGTAGAGCACGTTGATCGTGTCGCACATGCCGGCGACCACGCCCAGATCGTGCGTGATCATCACCAGCGCGGTGCCGGAGTCCCGGACCAGGTCCTTGAGCAGCTCCAGGATCTGCGCCTGGATGGTGACGTCCAGCGCCGTGGTCGGCTCGTCGGCGATCAGCAGCCGGGGCTGGCAGGCCACCGCCATCGCGATCAGGGCGCGCTGCCGCATCCCGCCGGAGAGCTGGTGCGGGTACTCCTTGAGCCGCCGCGTCGGGTCGGGGATGCCGACCCGGTCCAGCAGTGCGGCGGCCTCCTTCGCCGCGGCGGCGCCCTTCATTCCCCGGTGCCGGGTCAGCACCTCGGTGACCTGGAGTCCGATCGGTACGACCGGATTCAGGGACGACAGCGGGTCCTGGAAGATCATCGCGACGTCGCGGCCCCGGATGTCCCGCCGGGACCGGTCGTCGAGCTGGAGCAGGTCCGTGCCGTCGAACACCGCCTTGCCGCCGACCTGCAGACCGGGCTGCTTGGGCAGCAGACCCATGATGGCGAGCGAGGTCACCGACTTGCCGCAGCCGGACTCACCGACGAGGCCGACCACCTGACCGGCGTCGACCGAGAAGGACACCCCGTCGACGGCGTGCACGGCGCGCTGACCGCGCCGGGCGAAGGTGACGGAGAGGTCGTTCACTTCGAGTAGTGCCATTACGAACCCTCCTACTTCCGCAGCTTCGGATCGAGGGCCTCGCGCATCGCCTCACCGAGCAGGGTGAATCCCAGGGCGGTGATGATGATGGCGACCGCCGGATAGATGGCCAGCTCCGGGCGTACCCCGAGGTACTGCTGCGCGTCGGCCAGCATGACGCCCCACTCGGGGGTGGCCGAGTTGGGGTTGCCGAGCCCGAGGAAGGAGAGCGCGGCGGCCTCGATGATCGCGGTGGCCAGGGTCAGCGTCGCCTGGACGATGACCGGGGCGAGCGAGTTGGGGAGTACGTGGGTCAGCGCGATCTTCGACTTGCGTACGCCGAGCGAGGTGGCGGCGAGGACGTAGTCGCTGTTCGACTGCACGATCATCGAGCCGCGCAGCAGCCGGGCGAAGACCGGCACCGAGACCATGCCGACCGCGATCATGACTGTGGTCAGGCTCCGGCCGAGCAGGGCGGCGATGCTGACCGCGAGCAGCAGGCTGGGCAGCGCCAGCAGCATGTCGATGAACCGCATCAGGATGCTGTCGATCCAGCGTCCCCAGCGGCCGCCCAGGCCGGCGGCGGCACCCGCGACGCCACCGATCAGCGCGCCGACGGCCAGACCGATCAGGGTGGCCACCACGCCGACCAGCAGGGTCTGCCGGGCACCCACCACCATCCGGCTGAACACGTCCCGACCCTGGTGGTCGTAGCCGAACCAGTGCTCGCTGGAGGGGCCGGGGATGGTGCCCGGCCGGATCACGCCCTCGCGGATGCCCATCGTGTCCGTCGGGCCGTACGGCACCAGGAACGGGCCGATCAGCGCCACCAGCACGAAGATGGCCAGGATGACGGCACCGATGATGGCCGCCGGGTTGCGCCGCAGCCGCCGGAAGGCGTCCTGCCACAGGCTGACGCCCCGCTCCTCCTCGCGCGCGGCGAGTTCGGCGAGCCGGTCGATCTTCTCGCGCTTCTTGCCACTGATGATCGTCATCGGACCCTCACCCTCGGGTCGATCAGGCTGTACGAGAGGTCCACGATCAGGTTCACCAACACGTACACCACCGCAATGATCATGATGAAGCCCATCAGGACCGGATAGTCGCGCTGGTTGATGGCCTCGGCGAGGAAGGCGCCGATCCCGCTGAACGCGAAGACGGTCTCGGTGAGCACCGCGCCGGAGAGCAGACCGCCGGTGAGCAGACCGATCGAGGTCACCACCGGGAGCATCGCGTTGCGCAGGACGTGCCGGCGGCGTACGACGTTCTCGGTCAGGCCCTTGGCCTCGGCGGTGCGGACGAAGTCCTCGTTGAGCACCTCCAGCACGCTGGCCCGGGTGATCCGGACGATGATCGCCAGCGGGATGCTGGCCAGTGCGAGCCCGGGCAGGACCAGATGCCACAGCGCGTCGGCGGCGGCGTCCCACTCCCGGGTCATCAGCCCGTCCAGCACGAAGAAGTTGGTGATCCGGGTGGCGCCGATCGTCGGGTCCTGCCGGCCGCTGGAGGGGAACCAGCCGAGGTTCTCCGAGAAGATCGCCTTCAGCACGTACGCCAGGAAGAAGACCGGGATGCAGATGCCGATCAGCGACCCGCCGACGGAGGCGTGGTCGAGGAAACGGCCGCGTCGGCGGGCGGCCAGATAGCCGAGCGGGATACCGATGCCGATCGCGATCACCATCGCGGTGACGGTCAGCTCGACGGTGCCCGGGAAGCGCTGGAGGAACTCCGTGGTGACCTCGCGCTTGGTGGAGATCGACGTGCCCAGATCCAGGCGGACCATCCGCCGCACGAACCGGCCGTACTGGATCAGGATCGGCTCGTCGAGGCCGAGATTGCGGCGGATCGCGGCGCGCATCTCGGGCGTGCCCCGCTCGCCGAGGATGGCGGTCTCGGGGCCGCCGGGCAACCGCCGGAGCCAGATGAACAACAGGATGGAGAGCCCGAACAGCGTGGGTATCAGCTGCAGGAGGCGTCTGACGATGAACCGGAACACGGCGGCCTCGAAGGGTGTGCTGAGGGTAGCGGGCGGGCGCTGTGGTACAGCGCCCGCCCGCGTTCTGTTTGCGTCAGATCAGGACTTGAACTCGGCGGTGGAGAACCGCTCGTCGGTGAGCGGGCTCGCCTTGACCCCGGTCACGTCCTTGCCGAACACGATGGCCGGCGGTGCGTGCGAGATCGGCACACCGGGCAGGAAGTTCATGATGTCGGCGTTGATCTCCTTGTAGAGAGCCACCTTGGCCGCCTGGTCCGCGGTGGTGTCCGCCTGCTTGAACTTCTCGAACAGCGCGGGGTTGTTGAAACCCCACTCGTCCTTCTGCCGGTCGAAGAACGTACCGATGAAGTTGTAACCGTCGCCGTAGTCACCGGTCCAGCCGAGGAAGTGCAGGTCGTGCGCGGAGCCGGAGGTGGTGGCGTTGAGGTAGTCCGGGCTCCACTTCAGCGGGATCGGCTCGATCTTGATGCCGGCCGCCTGGAGGTCCGCCGAGACCAGCTCGAACAGGTCCTTCGGGTTCGGCATGTAGGGCCGGGTGACCTCGGTCGGGTAGTGGAACCGCAGGGTCAGGTCCGACGCGCCGGCCTCGGCCAGCAGCGACTTGGCCTTCTCGACGTCGTAGTCGTACTTGGTGACGTCGCCGTTCCAGCCCTCGACGGTCTCGGGGAAGAAGTTCACCGCGACCTGGGCGCCCGGGGGCAGCTTCGAGTCGACCAGCGCCTGACGGTTGATCGCGTGCGCCAGCGCCTGCCGGACCTTGATGTCGGCCAGCTTCGGGTTCCCCTTCTGGTTGATCGCCAGGTAGAGGATGTTGAAGGCCGGGCGGGTCAGGACGTTGAAGCCCTCGCCCTTGAGCGGCTCGACGTCGGCCGGTCCGACCAGGTCGTAGCCCTGGATGTCACCGGAACGCAGCGCCTGCTTGCGCGCGTTCTCGTCCGAGATGGTGCGGAAGATCAGGCTCTTGAGCTTGGCCTTGTCGCCCCAGTAGTCCTCGTTGCGCTCCAGGGTCAGCGTCTTGTTCGGGACGTCCCAGGACTTGAACTTGAACGGACCGGTACCGGTCGGGTGCTCGGTCGCGTACGCCGGGTACTTGATGTCGTCCGCGCTGCCCGTGACGTTGCTGGCGTCGTGCTCCTGCAGCGCCTTGGGGCTGTGGATCGAGAACGACGGCAGCATCAGGGCGGCCGGGATCTTGCTGGAGACCCGGGTGAAGGCCAGGCTGACCGTGGTCGCGTCGGTGGCGGTGCAGGACTTGAAGAGGCTCTCCGGGAGAGTGTCGTCCTCGTTGGCGGCGAAGCCGCCCATGATGTCCTGCCAGTACGCCGTCACGTCCGGGCTCTGCATGAGGCCCTTGGCGTTGTACCAGCGGTCGAAGTTCGTGCAGACGGCCTCGGCGTTGAAGTCGGTGCCGTCGTGGAACTTCACGCCGGAGCGCAGCTTGAAGGTCCAGGTCGTACCCGCCGCGTCGGGCTCCCAGGACTCGGCGAGGCCGGGGCTGACCTTGGTGCCGCCCTCCTCGG
Source organism: Verrucosispora sp. SN26_14.1 (assembly GCF_004307965.1). Taxonomy (NCBI): domain Bacteria; kingdom Bacillati; phylum Actinomycetota; class Actinomycetes; order Micromonosporales; family Micromonosporaceae; genus Micromonospora; species Verrucosispora sp. SN26_14.1. Next base: position 12,149 of record NZ_SISL01000127.1, read on the forward strand.
GGCGGACCAGCGTCTCGAAGACCTGACGCGCCACACGCAGCGACTCACCGTCGCTGGCGAAGCTGGGGTCGAGCACCTTCGGGTCTCCGGCGACGCCGAAGACGAGGGTCTCGTTGCTACTACCGCTGGAACCTTCGCGATCGCTTTCGGCACAGCCTGCTACCGCGAGGGCCGCGGCCGCCACGGCCGCGATAGCGACCTTCGGCCTGGATGCACGCATGGGTGCTTCACCTCGTCCTTGGGGGTACGGACAACGTGGTGACAGGGTCACCGATCGCGGTGACCATAGCTCCCACTTCGACCGCCGGGAAACGGCGCGCGAAGCTCTTGGTACCGGATCGTGTCCTTAGTGACCGGCCACCAGGAGGCACGCTCACAGGCCATGGGACAAAAAGGGCCGAAAGCCGCGAACAATCGATATCAATCTGTTACGTGTTTCGGACGGCCGCCGAAGGCGGTGTCACACCCACCGGCCCTCGATCAGACCGCGCGGCGGCCCTCGAAAGCACGGCCCAGGGTAATCTCGTCGGCGTACTCCAGGTCGCCGCCGACCGGCAGGCCACTGGCCAGCCTGGTCACCGAGATCCCCATCGGCTTGACCATGAGGGCGAGGTACGTCGCGGTCGCCTCGCCCTCGGTGTTCGGGTCGGTGGCGAGGATCAACTCCCGCACCTCGCCGTCGCTCAGCCGGACCAACAGTTCCCGGATGCGCAGGTTGTCCGGCCCGATGCCCTCCAGCGGATTGATCGCCCCGCCGAGCACGTGGTACCGCCCCCGGAACTCACCGGTCCGCTCGATCGCGACGACGTCCTTCGGCTCCTCGACCACGCAGATCACCTCGTTGCCGCGGCGCGGATCGCGGCAGATCCGGCACTGCTCGGACTCGGCGACGTTGTAGCAGGTGGTGCAGAAGCGCACCAGGTCCTTGACCTTGCGCAGCGCACCGGCCAGCCGGTTCACGTCGGCCGGATCCGCCGACAGGACGTGGAAGGCGATCCGCTGGGCGCTCTTCGGGCCCACGCCCGGCAGACGCCCCAGCTCGTCGATCAGATCCTGGATGGCACCCTCGTACATCGGGTGGCTCAGAACCCGGGCAGGCCGAGGCCGCCCATCCCACCCGCGACCGGGCCCATCTTCTGGTCGGTCAGTTCCCGGACCGCCGCAGTGGCGTTGTGCAGCGCCGCGAGGACCAGATCCTCCAGGGTCTCCACGTCCTCCGGGTCGACCGCCTTCGGGTCGATCTTGATGCTCTTGATCTCACCGGCACCGGACACGGTCGCGGTGACCAGACCACCACCGGCGGTGCCGGTCACCTCGGCCTCGGCCAACTCGGCCTGCGCCTGGGCGATCTGCTGCTGCATCTTCTGCGCCTGCTTCAGCATCTGCTGCATGTTCGGCTGTCCACCAGGCCGCACGATCGCTCCCTTGACTCGTCTACAAGACCACGCCCACCCTAACCATGCCCACCGACCACACTCCGGCGGCCACACCCCGCCCGTCGGACGGACCCGTGGGGTCAGCGGGTCGGCACCTCGTCGATCTTCTCGGCGCCGAACGCCTCCCGCAGCAGACGTACCGCCTGCTCCTCACCCGACTCCCGGGCGGTCTTCTCGTCGATGACCTCGTCCCCCGGTTCGTCGCCCGGGTCGAAACCCTCGTAGGCCGGCGCCGTCGCCGCTGGGCCGCCGCCGGCACGCCCGCCGCCGCGCCCCGGACCGTCGAAGTCCGGGT
>NZ_SISL01000128.1:0-13838 GCF_004307965.1 Verrucosispora sp. SN26_14.1
GCACCACACCGGGTGCGGCCGGTGTGGTGCCGGGCGGTGTCGCGGCGTCGCCGGACGGCTCGGGCGCGGTCCCGGCCGCGCCGTGCACCGGCAGGATCTGGTCCAGCCGGGCGGTCTGCAGGATGCGGGTGATGCGGGGGTTGGGGTTGCGCACCGCCAGTACCCCGCCGAGGCGCACCATCCGTCGGTGCACGTCGAGCAGCAGGCCGATGGCCGCCGCGTCGATGTGCCGGCAGCCGGCCAGGTCGATCACGACCTGCTGGGGCCGGAGGGCCAGCAACTGGTCGAAGACCGCACCGGTCTCCGGAAGGCAGGCCAGGTCGAACTCGGTGATGGACACCTCGACCAGCGGCACCGCGCATTCGGGGCGTCGTGGCGTGGTCACGTCGAGGGCCCCCTTCCTGGTAACCCGAGGTCGGTTCTCACCCTGCCCAGCGGGCTTGGCGGGCAGAGCGCGGACGTATGACAGTTGCGTGACAAAAGCCCCGCAGGTCGGTGGTGGTTGGCCGCCCGGCCAGGGCTTGGGGATGATGCCGGTATGACAGCGGTACTGGTGATCGAGGACGACGACCGGATCCGGTTGGCGTTGCTGCTCGCCCTGGAGGACGAGGGCTACGAGGCCCGGGGCGCGGCCACCGCCGAGGAGGGCCTGCGGACGCAGCGCCGGGACCCGGCCGACTACGTCCTGGTCGACCTGATGCTGCCCGGCATCGACGGCTTCGAGGGCATCCGTCAGCTCCGCCGCGACGACGACGTGCCGATCGTGGTGGTCAGCGCCCGCGACGACACCCACGACATCGTCGCCGCGTTGGAGGCCGGTGCCGACGACTATGTGGTCAAGCCGGTGGCGATCAAGGAGCTGACCGCCCGGCTGCGCGCCCTGCGCCGTCGGGCCCGCACGGTGACCCCGGTGGAGGCGCCGGTGCCGGTGCTCGCCTTCGGCGAGTTGGAGGTCAGCCCGGAGGCGGGGGAGGTGCGCCGGTCCGGTACCCCGGTCGCGGTCACCCGCACCGAGTTCCGGCTGCTCTGCGAACTGGCCGAACACGCCGGGCGGGTGCTCTCCCGCCAGCAGTTGCTCAGCCGGGTGTGGGGCTACGACACCGGCGACGAACGGCTCGTCGACGTGCACGTGGGTCGGCTCCGCCAGAAGATCGAGCGCGATCCGGCCAACCCCCGGCACCTGGTGACGTTGCGCGGGCTCGGCTACAAGCTGCAGAGATGAGACCACGTCTCGGTCTGCGTGCCCGGGTCACCGCCGCGTTCGCCGTCGGTGCGCTGTCGCTGTCCGCCTCGATGGCCCTGGTGTCGTACGAGCTGACCCGCCGGACCCTGCTCGACGAGCGGGAACGCACCGTGCTGCGGGTGGCGTACTACGACGCGGAGGTGGTCCGGGCGGGCCTGGCCACCGACGAGCCGGACGTGGCGGAGGCGCTGCGTGCGCTGGACACCGGCACCAGCCGGCGGGCGGTGCTGTACTTCAACGGCGAGTGGTACGGCCGGCGGGCCGACACCGGCACCACCCCCGCCATCCCGCAACGGTTGCAGGACCTGGTGATGGCCGGTGAGCCGGCCGTGCAGCGGGTCCGCGTCGCCGACCAGCCGGTGGTGCTGGTCGGTGTGCCGTTGTCGGACTCGGCGGCGTTCTACGAGATCGTCTCGCTTCGGGAGCTGGACCAGACGTTCCAGGTGCTCGCGCTGGCGCTCACCGCCGTCGCGATCGTGGTGGCCGGCTCCGGGGCGGCGATCGGGTGGTACGCCACCCGGCACGGGCTGCGCCCACTCACCGCCGTCGCCGACGCCGCCGAACGGATCGCGGCGGGCGACTTCACCACCCGGCTCGCGCCGGACACCGACCCGGACCTGACCCGGCTCTCCACCTCGTTCAACCGGATGGTGGACGAGTTGGCCCGCCGCATCGACCGGGACCGGCGTTTCGCCGCCGACGTCAGCCACGAGCTGCGGTCGCCGTTGCAGACCCTCGCGGCGGCGGCCAGCGTGCTGAGCAAGCGGCGCGAGAACCAGGACGAGCGGACCACCACGGCGGCCCGGCTGGTGGCCGACGAGATCGCCCGCTTCCAGCAGCTCGTCAACGACCTGCTGGACCTGGCCCGCAGCGACCAGCCGACGCACCGGGAACAGGTCGACGTCGGCGCGCTGGCCCGGCAGGCCTGCCGGGACCGGGACCTGCCCGAGTCCATGGTGCACCTCGATCCGGACACCCCGCCGACGTGGCAGGTGGACCGGCGGCGCGTCGCGCAGGTGTTCACCAACCTGCTCGACAACGCCGAGCGGTACGGCGCCGGCCCGGTGGCGGTGCGGTTGTCCCGCGACGGTGACACCGGCGTGGTGGAGGTCGACGACGAGGGACCGGGGGTGCCGATGGAGGATCGAAAGGCGATCTTCGACCGCTTCGTCCGCGGTCGGGCGGCCAACTTCCGGGGCGGCGGCGACGGTACCGGCCTCGGGCTCGCGCTGGTGGCCCAGCACGCCGCCGCGCACGGCGGTGACGCCACGGTCAGCGACCGTCCCGAGGGCGGCGCCCGGTTCCGGATCACACTGCCGGGCAGCCTCGGATGAGGCGTACCGCCGGGCGGATCTCGGCCGCCCTCCTGCTGACCCTGGTCGCCGGGTGCGGGGTGCCCGCCGAGGACCATCCCCGGACGGTGACGCCGCCGCCGGGCCCGTTCCCGTACACCGCGACCGCCGCCCCCACGGCGGCGGAGACCGGGGCCCTCACCGAGCTGCTCTACTTCTCGCGCGACGACCGGCTGGTGCCGGTGACCCGTCGCGCCGACCAGGCGCCCACCCCCGACGAGCAGCTCCGGGACCTGCTGGCCGGGCCGACGCCGGGGGAGCGGGACGACGGCGTCGGCAGCGCGCTGCCCGGGGCGCTGAGCACCGCCGTGGTGCAACTCGTCGGCGGGCAGGCCCGGGTGACGGTGACCCCGGCCGGCGCCGACACCGGCCGCAGCGACGAACTCCTCGCGTACGGGCAGATCGTCAGTACCCTGAGCGCCCGCCCCGACGTGTCGGCGGTGATCTTCCTGGACGGCGACGGCACCCCGCTGCGGGTGCCCCGCGCGGACGGCTCGCTCTCGGCGGATCCCCTCACCTCCGCCGACTACGCGGTGCTCGTCAGCCCTCGATGACAGGAGTTCCACAGCCTCGTGACGGTTGCGTGACAAACACCGCAGACGGCGGGCGGCGGCGTTTGGCCACTACGGCGGGAGGGGCACCACGTCGTCACACCAAAAGCGCGAAGGGACGGCTCTCGTGGAAATCACCGGCTTCTTCATGGCCATCATCATCGGTCTCGTCATCGGCGCGCTCGGCCGGCTCGTGGTGCCGGGCCGGCAGCGGATCCCCATCCTGTTGACGATTCTGATCGGTATCGTGGCCGCGATCCTCGGCACGCTGGTGGCCGGACTGCTGGGCGTGGACGACACCGCCGGCATCGACTGGATCGAGCTGTTCATCCAGGTGGCCTTCGCCGCGGTCGGCGTGTCGATCGTGGCCGGGGTGTACAGCCGCCGACGCTGATCATCCTCCGCTCGTCGGCCCGTCCCGGGTGTTCCCGGGGCGGGCCGACGGCGTTCGGCGGTTCGGGTGACCACCGGACGCACGTACGTCATGACGGCTCGTATCCTTTGTGCGACCCGTCATGCGTACGACCGAGAGAGGACACGGCGTGAACGACCGGACCGAGACCTTGGAGTTTCAGGCCGAGGCGCGTCAACTGCTCCAGTTGATGGTCCACTCGATCTACTCGAACAAGGACGTGTTCCTGCGCGAGTTGATCTCCAACGCCTCGGACGCGCTGGACAAACTGCGCCTGGCGTCGATGGTCGACAAGGACCTCGACGTCGACACCAGTGACCTGCACATCGCCCTCGACGTCGATCGGGACGCCCGCACCCTCACCGTCCGCGACAACGGCATCGGCATGACCCGCGACGAGGTCGTCTCCGTCATCGGGACGATCGCCAAGTCCGGCACCGCCGAGCTGCTGCGCCAGATGCGGGAGAGCAAGGACGCCGGGGCGTCGCAGGACCTGATCGGCCAGTTCGGCGTCGGCTTCTACGCCGCCTTCATGGTCGCCGAGAAGGTCGAGCTGGTCACCCGGCGGGCCGGCGAGAGCGGCGGCACCCGGTGGGAGTCCGACGGCGGTGGCACGTACACCGTCGCGGCGCTCGACGACGCGCCCCAGGGCACCGCGGTGACGCTGCACCTCAAGCCCGTCGACACCGAGGACAACCTGCACGACTACACCGCCGAGTGGACCATCCGCGAGATCGTCAAGCGATACTCCGACTTCATCGCCCACCCGATCCGGACGACCGTCGAGCGGCCCGGGGCGGACGACGCCCCCGCCACCACCGAGACCGTCACGCTCAACTCGATGAAGGCGCTGTGGGCCCGCCCGCGTAACGAGGTCGAGCCGGCCGAGTACCACGAGTTCTACAAGCACGTCGGCCACGACTGGGCGGACCCCCTCGAGACCATCCACATGCGGGGCGAGGGCACCTTCGAGTACGACGCGCTGCTGTTCATCCCGTCGCACGCGCCGCTGGACCTCTTCGCCGCGCAGGGCCGTCGGGGCGTCCAGCTCTATGTCAAGCGCGTCTTCATCATGGACGACTGCGACGCGCTCATGCCCAACTACCTGCGCTTCGTCAAGGGCGTGGTGGACGCGCACGACCTGAGCCTGAACATCTCCCGGGAGATCCTCCAGCAGGACCGCCAGATCCGCGCGGTGCGCCGTCGCCTGGTCAAGAAGGTGCTCTCCACCGTCAAGGACCTCAAGACCGGGCAGCCCGAGCGGTACCGCACCTTCTGGACGGAGTTCGGCGCCGCGGTCAAGGAGGGGCTGGTCGACGACACCGACAACCGGGACACCCTGCTGGAGATCCTCTCGGTCGCGTCCACCAACGACCCGGAGGAGCAGACCGACCTGGCCGGCTACGTGAGCCGGATGAAGGACGGCCAGACCGACATCTACTACGCCACCGGCGAGCACCGGGCCACCATCGAGAACTCCCCGCACATGGAGGCGTTCCGGGCCAAGGGCTACGAGGTCCTGCTGCTCACCGACCCGGTCGACGAGGTCTGGGTGGAGAGGGTCGGCAGCTACGACGGTAGGACGCTGCGTTCGGTCGCCAAGGGCCAGGTCGACCTGGACACCGAGGAGGAGCGCACCGAGGCCGAGGCCGAGCGGGAGCGGCAGCGCACCGAGTACGCCGCACTGCTCGACTGGATGGGCGGGGTGCTGACCGAGTCGGTGAAGGAGGTCCGTCTCTCCTCGCGGCTGACCACCTCACCGGCCTGCGTGGTCGGCGACGCCCAGGACCTCACGCCGACGCTGGAGAAGATGTACCGGGCGATGGGCCACGAGGTGCCGAAGGTCAAGCGCATCCTGGAACTGAACCCGGGCCACCCGCTCGTCTCCGGCCTGCGCAAGGCTCACGAGCAGGGCGACGCCGAGGCGTCCCTGGCCGAGACCGCCGAGCTGCTGTACGGCACCGCCCTGCTCGCCGAGGGCGGCGACCTGGCGGACCCGTCCCGGTTCGCCCGGATCCTCGCCGACCGCCTCGCCCGCACGCTGTAGGTCGGACACGGAACGCGGGCCGCGCCACTCCGGGCGCGTGCCCGCGTTCCCGTCCGTCAGGTCCCGGTCCGTGCGGTGTCGCGCCGCGTGCGGTCGCGAGCGAGATCGTGGCGGGTGGCTCAGCGAGCCGGCGGGACGGACGCGCGCAGCGCCTCGGCCAGCCACTCGTACGGGAACTGCTCCGGCGGTACGTCGTTCACGGCATTGACCAGCGCCATGTACCGGTCGAGCGGTCCCTCCGGGTCCGGCGGCGTGCGGTCCCACTCCGCGCCGGCCAGCATGTGGTCGGCCGTCTGGAGGCGGAACTCGGGCGTGTCCGGCATCCCCGGGCTGTCCGGTGTCGCGAAGATGCCGGTCAGCCACCCCATCCACCGGTCGGCGATCTCCCTGCCCTGCGGTGAGGCCGGCGGCACCCCGTCCCGCGCCGCGTCGATCGCCGCCTGGCCGATCGGCGTGGCCGCCTCCAGGCTGTCCAACATCGGCGACGAGGCCATCAGCGGCCCGGCCCCGGTGGTGCACGCCTCGTGCAGCTCACGACGTACGGCCTGCCGCACCTCCGGGTCGCGGACCATCTCGGCCAGCGCGATCCATGCCTCCAACTGGGCCGGGGTGGGCTGCTCGGGCAGCTCCGGGCGGGCCGCGCGCCACCACGCGACCATCCGCTCCGGCGGCTCCCAGCCGGTGGAGACCTCGGTCCAGAACTCGTCGATCAGCCGGTCGCGCTCCTCGTCCGACATGCCGGCGAGTTTGTGCATCAACGTGACCTGCTCGGCCGTGGAGTCCTGCCGCAGGATGGTCGACAGCACCGCGCGACGGCTCCGCAGCCGTGCCTCCTGCCGTGCCAGCAGGGCCAGGTGGGTGGCGGCCACCTCGCGCAGCGTCGCCTCGCCGACCAGCACGCGCCGGATCTCGTCCAGGCCGGCGCCGAGTTCCCGCAGTGTGCGGACCAGTTCCAGCCGGGCGATCGCCGACACGTCGTACAGGCGGTGGCCGGCGGGAGTGCTGGCGGACGGCGTGACGACACCGGCGTCCGCGTAGTAGCGGACGGCGCTGACACTCAGGCCGGTACGTCGGGCGACATCCCCGATGGCGTAAAGCTCGTTCAGGTCCACGACACCCACTATGCGATCTCAAGCGGCTTGAGACGCAAGTCCGTGCACCACGTGCGGCGGTCCGGCACCGGGACGGGACACGACGGCGGAGAGTCGGGCCAGGCGTGGATTCTCGGGCGGCGGGGTATTGCGCCGGCCATGAGCGCGAGTGTGGTGGTGGACCCGGACCGGCCGCCGGCGCCCGACCTGGCGGTCGGCACGGTGGCGGTGGTGGCGCATCGGAAGAAGACGCTGGGCGGCGGCCTCGACGAGTTGCGCGCCGCGCTGGTCGGCGCGGGAGTGCGGGACCTGCTCTGGTACGAGGTGCCCAAGAGCCGCAAGGCCCCGAAGAAGGTCCGCAAGGCCCTCGACCAGGGTGCCGAGCTGGTCTTCGTCTGGGGCGGCGACGGTATGGTGCAGCGCTGCGCCGATTCCCTCGCCGGCACGCAGACCCCGATGGCCATCCTGCCGGCCGGCACCGCCAATCTCTTCGCCGGCAATCTCGGCATCCCGGAGGACCTGCCGGAGGCGGTACGGATCGGCCTGCACGGTCGACGCTGCCGCCTCGACCTGGGACGGCTCAACGGGGAACACTTCGCGGTGATGGCCGGCGCCGGGTTCGACGGTGACCTGATCCGGGAGGCGGACCGGGACATGAAGGGTCGCCTCGGCCGGCTCGCGTACGTGTGGACGGGCCTGCGTCACGTCCGTGGGGAACTGACCCGGACCCGGATCACCGTCGACGGGGACCTGTGGTTCGAGGGGGACGCGAGCTGCGTGCTGTTCGGCAACGTCGGCACCATCACCGGTGGCATACCCGCCTTCGACGACGCCCGCCCCGACAGCGGCTCGCTGGAGATCGGTGTCTCCACCGCCGGTGGTGCCGTGGACTGGGCGCGCACGCTCGGCAAGATGGCCACCGGCCGGTCCGAGGACTCGAAGTTCGTCCGGATCACCCGTGGTCGCAAGGTCAGGGTCCGCTTCGCCGAGCCGAAGACGTACGAGATGGACGGTGGCGCCCGGTCGCGGACGAAGCGCCTCAAGGTCAGGGCCGTACCCGCCGCACTGACCGTCTGCTGCCCCGACGAGGAGCCGGAGGCCGCGCCACAGTGAGGTGGCGCCGGTGCCACACCCCGGCGGCGGCGACGAGGCAGACGGTGGCGGCGAGAACGAGCGGTGGCCGACCGCCCAGCAGGACGGCGGCGGAGCCGAGCGGGATCGCCGCCGCGATCGGTCCGAACATGATCGTGTTGGCGGTCGCGGCGGCTCGGCCCAGCAGCTCGTCTGGGCTGTGCGTCTGCACGGCGGTGACGGCGGCGACGACAGCCCACGGCAGGCCGGCACCGGCCACCACCGAGGCGGCGACCACCGCCGGCCACCAGGGCAGGCACCGGCCCAGGCAACTCACCGCGAACACTGCCGTGCCGAGGGCGGCCACGGTGGTCGGTCCGAACCGGGCGATAAGCCGACCGGCGACCAACCCGCCAGCGACCGAGCCGAGGCCCTGCGCGCTGAGCAGCACCCCGAGGAACGTCGCGGGCAGGCCCAACTCGTCGGTGACGACGGCGTACCCGGCGGCGGTGGTGAACCCGGACGCGGCGATCGCCACGCCCGCGAGGATCACCGGCAGCCGCGTCAGCGGTGACGCCCACACGACGGCGAGGCCCGCACGGACACCGGTGGGCCGGGACGCGACGGTCCGTGCCGGGTGCCGCAGTCGGAGCAGTGCGTACAGGGCGGCGGCCAGGGCGGGCAGCGCGGCGGCGAGCAACGCGACGAGGTGACCGCCCTGCCACGCGTACAGTCCGGCGCCGGCCAGCGGAGCGACGAGTTTGACACCCTCCTGGGCGCTGGACCGCCAACCGTTGACGTGGCCGAGTTCGTCCGGTGACAGCGCGGCGGGGAGCAGGGCGCTCTCGCTGGCGTCGACCAGCACGTACGCGACGCCGTACACCGTGGAGACGCAGAACAGGAGCCACACCTGACCGGGTCCGCGGACGGCCAGCAGGGTCGGCAGGACGGCGGCCAGGGTCAGGTTGACCCCGATGACGAGCGGCCGTCGGGGCAGCCGGTCGACCAGGGCACCGCACCAGGGGCCGGCGAGGGTGGGGGCGTACACGCAGAGCCCGGCGAGGGCGGCGAGGCTGCTGGACCGGGTCAGGTCGAGGATCCAGATGCCGGAGACCAGGGCCATGGCGCTGCCGCCGCACCCGGAGAGCACAGAGATCGTCACGAACAGGATCGCGTTGCGCCGCACATGCCGCTCCAGGGTTGAGTCGAAGTGACTCACAGCCTCAACCCTTGAGTTGGCCAGAGGCAATATCGCGGAGTTGCGTCAACGATGTGTTGACAGCGCGGCGTCGAGGTGCCGGGCGATGGTGCGTACCGGGCTCGGCAGCCGGTGGCCGGCGCGGTGCAGGTCGGCGGCGACGTGCCCGGCGAGGTCGTACAGCGCGCCGGGTGCGGCCTCCAGCGCCAGTGCCGTGGTGTGTCGGGTCAGTGCGGCCCCGGGGAAACGGCCGTCCCAGCGGCGATCGGTCGCAATCCAGCGCTGCAACCCGCCGAGCAGGGCGCGGAGCGCGGCTACCTCGTGCGGCCAGTGCCGGTCGGACTCGGCTCGCCGCGCCCGGCGGCGGGCGACCAGTCGCTGGCGACGCTGCTCGGCGGCCTGCCGGCTGCCGAGTCCGAGCGCCTCGGCGATCTGCTGCCAGGCCGCGCCGGCCTGCCGGGCGCGGTCGATGAGATCCAGCTCCGCCTCGTCGAGCCGGTCGCGGGCCGCCGGGATGCCGGCGAGGTCACCGAGCGGATCCAGCATGTGTCAACGCTACCTTGACAGTGGTGCGGCGGATCGCTGGCGAGGACGGGCCGAACCGCTGCTCAGGCGGCGGCGGAATCGCGGCGCGCACGCTCCGCAGCCCGGCTCGGCAGTGCCGCCTGCGTCGTCCATCCGCTCTGTCGCGCCGGTGCCGTCTGCCCCGTGCCGCCCTGCGCCAGGACGAGTGCGCGTTGGGCCTGCTGCCACGGCGCACACGGCCACTCCTGGCCGTCGCAGAGCAGGTGCGCGCAGTCGCCGTCCTCGGCCGGTGCGTGCGCGTCGGCGACGTGTAGGGCGAGTCGCCACAGCAGCGGATCTGTGACGGTTTCGGGGCGCTCGTGGGTTGTATCTGGCCGGTCGGTGGTGTATTCGGACACGCGTTGTCCCCCCTCGTTGTCGAGCTCTCCGTTCCTGTTCTCCACTCTGTGCCCAGGTCAAACGCCTGCCCGCAGGTCGGCGGTTGAGGCGAGCGTGGCAGATTCCCGCCACGGGATTATTGACAGTGGTTGCTTGTTGCGTGAAAGTTGTGCGCAATCGTTAACCCTCCACATCCGAGGTGTGACGCTGCGCAATCGGTGACGCGGGCGGCGTCCACTCCGGACGCTCCGTGCTGCCCGCCGCCGGCGAGCCGAGGCGCGGGGCGACGCCCACCCATCACCTCCGCGCGCCGAGAAGGGGCCACGAGCCTCATGTCCGAGTTCCGTACCCGTTCCCCGTGGCGACGCCGGATCGCCGTCTCCTCCGTGTTGGCAGCCGGCGCGGCAGTGCTGCTGGTCAGCCCCGCCGCCGCCATCGTTCCGCAGGCTGCCACCCCGACCGCCAGGACCGCCACCACGATCGACTCGGGCACGTCGGCGGTGCCGCCCGCGTTGCAGTCGCGCTTTGCCGGAGCCGGCGCCACACCCGATCGGTCGGACGCCACGCCGTCGACATCGGAGCGTGCTGCGGCCCGCGACCGCATCGTCCGACCGCTGCCCACCGTCTCGCCGGGCACGCCCGGTGTGTACAAGGTGGTGACCGGTGACATGTATCCGCGCCACTTCGCCTTCGAGCAGGCCGCGGGCACGCCAGCCGGCCATTCGGTGTGGCAGGTCCGGTACGGCATGCAGTACCTGGGCGGACTCGTGGGTGAGACCGAGGACGTCGAGTTCCAGATCCTGGAACCGGCGGGCTACGGCACCATCGACAGTGCCGGCGGCTTCGCGGGCACCCTGGACGGTCTGGAGGGCGGGTTCCTCTTCAAGTCCCACGGCAAGCAGAGCGCCGACGGCACCTTCACGATGCAGTTCGACATCACGCCGGGTACCGGCTACGGCAAGCTCACCGGGGTGACCGGCAGCTTCACGGTGGTGGCGAGCCGCGACCACTGCGGACCGAGCGACACCCCGGAGACGTGCGAGACGTTGGTCTCGTACAGCCTCGGCTACCGCCTTCCGTAACCCGCGAGCCGCGCACGGCGCCGCGTTCGACCCCCGCCACGACGCTGGGGCGGACGCGGCGTCCGTGCTCAGCCCGGATACCGCACGCTGGCTGTCCATGCTTCGGGACGATTGACAGATGACCTTCGTCAGGTGAGAGTGGTCCGCAACCTGATCACTCCTACCTCTCGACGTGTGACACTGCGTAATCGGTGATGCGGGCGGTGTCCATGTCGGACGCACCTGGCCGTGGCTGTCACGGGAGCTGAGGCAGCCGGGACGAGGTGCGAACCCCCACACCCCCACCGCACGCCGAGAAGGGGCCACGAGCCTCATGTCGGAACTCCGTACCCGTTCCCGGTGGCGACGCCGGATACCCTTCTCCGCCGCGTTGGCCGCCGGCACGGCCGTGCTCTTGCTGGTCAGTCCCGCCTCGGCCGTGGTGCCGCAGACCGCCGCGCCGGGCGCCGACACCCCCGCCGACCTCGGCCGACTGGCCGACGAGCAGACCAGCGTGATCGAGGTGGTGGTGGCCGACACCACCGAACTGGACGCGCTGGTGGCCACCGGCGTCGACCTCGACCACCACGTCCACCACACCGCCGACGGCATCGTGGTGCACGCCGTGGTGACCGGCAACGAGGTCGCCACGCTGACCCGAGCCGGCTTCACCTTCGGCAAGGTGCTGCACACCGAAGAGGACGCGCAGGACCGGATCGCCGAGCGGGAGGCGACCATCGCCGCCCACCTGGCCGACAACCGGGAGTTCTCCGGAGCTGCCGTCGCCGCGCGGTCCGCCGCCTCGGATGTCAAGATCATTCGCGCCGACTACTACACCTCGGGCGACACCCAGGTGCTGTCGGTGGAGGCGAAGTGGGCACAGGGACAGACCGCCGCCACCGCGTTGACCGTCGAGCGGGACAGCGGGCCGGGCACCGAGTTCGGCTCCGGCGGCACGCAGAACATCACCCGGTTCGTCGACGCCGGGGTGTACCTCTACCACCGGGGTGCGGCGCAGGTGACCAGCCGACCGGACTACGTACGGATCACCAGCCCGACCGGTGACGTGGCGGTCGCCAAGGTGCACGAGTGGTTGCCCATCCCGGACACCGACCCGGAGGGGCCCGGCTACCAGAAGGACTTCGTCACCAGCTACCTGACCCCCACCGAGCTCTACGACCGGATCAAGGCGATGTCCGCGCAGTACCCGGAGATCTCCGAGATCGTCGAGTTGCCGCACAAGACCAACGGCTACCGGCGCAAGGCACAGGCCGTGCTCGGCACCGCCAACGCCAGCCGCGTCGGCGTCGACTCGCTTGCCTGGGGACACCAGGGCGGCAACGACATCACCGTGGAGCTGGCCAACCCCGGCACCGCGAACGCGTCTTTGACGGTGACCGTCACCGGCAACCAGGTCCGCGTCGGCCTCGCCACGGACGCCGCCGGCACGGTCACCAGCACCGCCGCCGAGGTGGCCGCCGCGCTCAACGCCCAGGCGGGCACGCTGGTCAGCGCGTACACGTATCGCGGCAATGCGGGCACGGGCGTGGTGGCGCCGACCGCGCCGACCGCGCTCTCCGACGGCCTGTCCGCGCCGACGACGGTCTCCCGCGACCCCCACACGGTGTACGCCATCCGCATCGGCAAGCACCGCGACGGCTCCAGGATGGGTGTGCTCGCCTACGCGCAGGAACACGCGCGGGAGTGGGTGCCCCCGCTGGTGACCATCGAGACCGCCGAGCGCCTGCTGCGCAACTACGCGCACGACGCGAACACCCGCGAGCTGGTCGACAACCTCGACATCTGGATCGCGCCGTCGATCAACCCGGACGGCGGGCACTACTCGTTCTACGACTTCAACTCGCAGCGCAAGAACATGACCAACCACTGCACGCCGGAGACCTCCGGGGACTTCCTCGGCCGGACGTCCTGGGGTGTGGACAACAACCGCAACTACACCGAGTACAGCCTCTTCGACGGCTACTCGGGCGCGTCGACGAGCTGCACCAGCGGCACGTACGCCGGGCCCGACGAGCTGTCCGAGCCGGAGAGCCGCAACGTCGACTGGCTGGCCTCCCGACCGAACGTCAAGTTCTCGATGAACCTGCACTCCTCGGGCAACTACTTCATGTGGTCGCCCGGCTCGTACGCCACCCCGGGCCGGGTCTCCGCCCCGCGGCCGACCCTGGCCGAGGAGTCGCTGTTCTGGGGCGCGTCGTCGCGGATCCTGACCGCCATCAAGCGGCACCGCAACCTGGCGGTCACCCCGGCCCGCACCGGCCCGATCGCCGACGTGCTCTACTCGGCGGCCGGCAACTCCGGTGACATGCTCTGGTACAAGTACGGCATCTACGCCTGGAACTTCGAGGTCGGCACCTCCTTCCAGCCGACCTGGACCTCGGCCCGCGAGGAGACGATGGAGTTCTCCAACGGCCTGGTCGAGATGCTGCGGGTCGCCCGTGACCTGGACACCGACGAGTCGGCGCCGACCAGCTCCGTCGAGGTGGCCACCAGTGCCACCGAGGGCTCGGTCGACGTCACGTTCTCCACCAGCGAACCGGCGGCGGTGTTCTACACCCTCGACGGCAGCCGGCCCACGTTCGAGTCCACGCTCTACGGCTCGGGGGGCATCCGGGAGGGCGGCGAGACGCTGACCGTTCCGGTCGGCACCACCGTGCACTGGTTCTCGGTGGACGCGGCGGGCAACGTGGAGCGCGGCTACCAGCCCGACGGTCAGGACGACAACTACAACCGCAAGCGGCTGACCGACCCGAACGCCGCACCCGAGGTGCCGGTGACGGTCACCGTGCAGACGCGGTGTGTGGCGGGGAAGGCGTACGTGGCGGTGCAGGCGCGTAACGACCACGACGCTGCGGTGGACGTGGTGCTGGAGAGTGCGTACGGGCAGC
>NZ_SISL01000129.1:0-13831 GCF_004307965.1 Verrucosispora sp. SN26_14.1
CCGCCGCCGCTTGCGGTGCCCGACGCGCTGGCCGCGCTGCGCGCCAGCGGCACCCCGCACGGCCTGCTCATCTGTTGAGGCGAGGCTGACGAAACATCCTCGCGAACCCGCGTCGCCGTGATTGAGTACCTACGGAGCGGGAACACCGCCGGCTGCGACAGGCTGATCACTTGCCGTGGCGCGGCGTCGCCCGCTGGCATCCCAATCACCAACCCACTTCTCGGCCCGTGCGTGTCCACGCGCGTGCCCGGTGTCCACGTATCCGGGCGGGGGTCCTTCCTGAGGGAGGCGCGGATGTTCGGACAGACCACCACGACCACACCACCACCGACGGACCGGGGGCTGGAGGATCTCGACGCGGCGGCGCTCGCGTACGCGGCGCGGATCGCCGGGCTGCCGCCCGAGCGCCGCCACGAGGCGCGGGACGACCTGGTCCGCTTCGCGTTGCCGTTCGCGGGTCGGCTGGCCCGCCGCTACCGGGGACGCGGGGAACCGCTGGAGGATCTGGAACAGGTGGCCCGTCTGGGGCTGGTCAACGCCGTCGACCGGTACGACCCGGAACGCGGCTCGTTCACCGCGTACGCCGCGATCACCATCGTGGGTGAGATCAAGCGGCATTTCCGGGATCGCACCTGGGGTGTGCACGTGCCCCGCCGGTTGCGTGACCTGATCCTGGAGGTCGGACAGGCGACGGCGGCGCTGACCAGCGAGCTGTCCCGCGCGCCCACCGTGGCCGAACTGTCCAAGCGGCTGGAGACGCCGGAGGAGGAGATCCTCGCCGCGCTGGAGTCGGCGGCCGGCTACAGCCCGGCCTCGCTCAACGCGCCGGTCGGCGGGGAGAGCTCGGCCGAGTTCGGTGACCTGGTGGGCGAGTCGGACATCGCGCTGGAGTCCGTCGACGACCGGGTGACGGTCAGCGGGCTGCTGCACCGGCTGCCCTGGCGGGAGCGGCGCATCCTGGCGATGCGCTTCTACGGCAACCAGACCCAGGCCGAGATCGCCGCCCGCTTCGGCATCTCCCAGATGCACGTCTCGCGTCTGCTGTCGCGAGCCCTGACCTGGTTGCGGCAGGCGATGCTCGCGGACGCGCCGCCGCCCTGGCAGAACGGCCCGGCCGAGTCCGAGACCGCGCCGGCGAAGACGGCGGCCCGGCCGGTTCGGTAAGGAGGGGTCCCCTGCTAACGCCTCCGGCATAGCAGGGGACCCCTCCTAACATCCGCGGCCGTACTACGCCGCCGGCTCAGTTCCCGGTGCCGTCACCGCGTCCGCGCGGGTGCCGCCACCTGTCGTTCTGCTCCCGGCGCTCGGCGCCCAGCGGGTCGTCCTCCGGCTCGTCGGTGTCGGCGAAACTGGGACGGCGGACCTCCTCCGGCGTCGGCACCTGCACCGGCCGGGCGCCGGACTGCGGCGCGGGCTGGTACGCCTCGGCCTCCGGCGCACCGTGCGCGCCCCCGGCCGCCGGCGACTCGGGCGGGTGCGTCTCGCGGTGCAGTTCGTCGCGGAAGTCCTGCGGCGGCTTGACCGTCCGCTGCGGAAGGTCGCGACCCAGGTCGGAGACGAGTTCGCCGTACTTGGCGTCGAAGGCCGGCCGCTCGGAGCGGATCCGCGGCATCCGGTCGAAGTTGCGCAGCGGCGGCGGGCAGGTGGTCGCCCACTCCAGGGAGTTGCCGAAACCCCACGGGTCGTCCACCGTCACCTGGGCGCCGAACCGCCACGACTTCCAGGCGTTCCAGATGAAGAACAACGTGGACGCGCCCAGCACGAACGAGAACACGCTGGAGATCGTGTTGAGCGTGGTGAAGCCGTCGGTCGGCAGGTAGTCCGCGTACCGCCGGGGCATGCCCTCGTTGCCCAGCCAGTGGTGCACCAGGAAGGTGCCGTGGAAGCCGACGAACATGGTCCAGAAATGGATCTTGCCGAGCCGTTCGTCGAGCAGTCGCCCGGTCATCTTGGGCCACCAGAAGTAGAAGCCGGCGAAGAGCGCGAAGACCACCGTCCCGAAGACCACGTAGTGGAAGTGCGCCACCACGAAGTAGGTGTCGTGGGTGTGGAAGTCGGCCGGCGGGCTGGCCAGCAGGACGCCGGTGAGGCCGCCGAGCAGGAACGTCACCAGGAAGCCGATGGAGAACAGCATCGGCGTCTCGAAGGTGAGCTGCCCCTTCCACATGGTGCCGATCCAGTTGAAGAACTTCACCCCGGTCGGCACCGCGATCAGATAACTGAGGATGCTGAAGAACGGCAGCAGCACCTGGCCGGTGGCGAACATGTGGTGCGCCCACACCGTCATCGACAGCACGGTGATCGCGATGGTGGCCAGCACCAGGCCGGTGTAACCGAAGATCGGCTTACGGGAGAAGACCGGGATGACCTCGGTGATGATCCCGAAGAACGGCAACGCGATGATGTAGACCTCGGGGTGCCCGAAGAACCAGAACAGGTGCTGCCACAGCATCGGCCCGCCGGTGTCCGGGTTGAACACCTGCGCGTCGAGCAGCCGGTCGGCGGTCAGCGCCAGCAGCGCGGCGGCCAACAACGGGAAGACCAGGATCACCAGTACGCTGGTGAACAGCATGTTCCAGGTGAAGATCGGCAGCCGGAACATGGTCATGCCGGGCGCGCGCAGCGTCAGGATCGTGGTGATCAGGTTGACCGCGCCGAGGATGGTGCCCAGGCCGGACACGACCAGGCCGACCACCCACATGTTCGGGCCGACGCCGGGGGAGTGCTCCACGGTGCTCAACGGCGTGTACGCGGTCCACCCGAAGTCGGCCGAGCCCTGCGGGGTGAGGAACCCACCGATCACCATCAGTCCACCGAACAGGTACAACCAGTACGCCAGCGCGTTGAGCCGGGGGAACGACACGTCGGGCGCGCCGATCTGGATCGGCACGATGTAGTTGCCGAAGCCGA
This sequence comes from Verrucosispora sp. SN26_14.1, assembly GCF_004307965.1. Lineage (NCBI taxonomy): Bacteria > Bacillati > Actinomycetota > Actinomycetes > Micromonosporales > Micromonosporaceae > Micromonospora > Verrucosispora sp. SN26_14.1. Next base: position 2,911 of record NZ_SISL01000129.1, read on the forward strand.
ACGCGGCGGGCGTGGCGAACAGCAGCAGCATCACCGCGCCGTGCGAGGTGAACAACTGGTTGTACTGCTCCGGGGAGAGGAACTGCAGACCCGGACGGGCCAGTTCGGCACGGATCAGCATCGCCTCGATACCGGCCAGCACGAAGAAGCCGAACGAGGTGAGCAGGTAGAGCAGCCCGATCTGCTTGTGGTCGGTGGTGGCCAGGAACCTGACCAGCTTCCCGCCGGGCAACGGCTTGCGCAGCGGGCCCGGATAGCCGCCGAACCGGGCCGGGGCCAGGATGGCCGGCCCTCGGTCCTGTCCGGGTTCGGTGGTTACCCGCTTGGGCATGCGCTCTCACCCCGCTGACGACGCAAAAGGACGGGCGTGGCTACCCGCCCCGTCGACCATGTAACCAGGCGAGAGGGGGAATTTCGGTCAATTGGCCGCTAGCGTGGCCCAGACGGCCTTTCCGTCACCGGCTGGCGCGCTGCCCCAGCGGTCGGCCAGCTCGCGTACCAGCAGCAGGCCCCGGCCGCCCTCGTCGCGGTGGCCGGACCGGCCCTCCTCGGCCGGCGTGCTGCTGCCGTCGACCACCGCCAGGTGCAACCACGGCCGCCGCAGCGTCACGGTCACCTGCATCGGCGTGCCGGCGTGCCGCACCACGTTGCCGACCAACTCGCTGAGCACCACCGAGGCCGGGCCGACCGCCTCCGGCAGGTTCCACCGCGCGCAGGCGTCGACGACCAGCTCCCGGGCCCGTCGGCAGGCCGCCGCCACCGGCTCCAGCCGGACCCGCAGCCGGGGCACGGCCGACGCGCCGGCCACCCGGGTCGCCTCGTCGCAGGAGCCTCGCATCGGCACCACCCGGCAGGCCGTCGACTCGGTCAGCGGGGCCGCCGCCGGCCCGGGCGCGCAGAGCACCATCGGCACCACCGGCCAGCCGGCGGCGCGGCGTGCGGCGGCGACGAAGACCGACACCGCCAACGGGTGATCCACCCGCAGCCCGGACAGGTCCACCACCAGCGCGTCGGGCTGGTCGGCCAGACACCGGTCCAGCACGCGGTACGCCGTCCGGGTGGTGGTCAGGTCGAGGGTGCCGGCGAGCCGGACGACGGTGACCGCTGCTGCGTCGTCTACCTCACAGATGATCCGGCTCGCCATCTCCGCCCTCGACTCGTCCTCGCCCGCCTGCGCTCTCGCCCGCCCTGCGGCCTCCTGGATCCCACCCGCCGCACGGCCTGCCAACTACCCGACGGGCGGCCCGGCGAAACCGTGCCGGGCTGCGGTGACCCGCCGTCACGTACGCCGCCGACGTGGGAGCGCTACCGCCCCGAGCGTCGCTACGACGTGGCCGCCACCCGCCGTCGCGGCACCCGGTGCCGCAGCTCCGCCAGCGGCGGGCGCTCCTCCACCGACACGTCGCTGACCACGATCTCCCGGTCCAGGTTCGGCAGGGCGTCGGAGCCGCCCCGGCGGAACTGGGTGAGCAGCGCGGTGGGCAGCACGTCCGGGTTGGCCCAGCCCCGGCGCTGCAGCCGCGACCAGGCGGTGAGCATGATCTGCGCGGACATCCGGCCCAGCGCGGCGGTGTCCTGGTGCCGGTGCTTGCGTTCGCCGAGGTCGACCTGGGCCAGCGCGTCCAGCCCGACGAGTTCCAGCAGGTCGATCAGCATCGCGGTCTCCACGCCGTAACCGGAGACGAACGGCACCTGGGCCAGCACCTCGCGGCGGCCGGCGTACTCACCGGCCAGCGGCTGCACGAAACCGGCCAGCTCCGGCCAGAACAGGTTGAGCATCGGCCGGGCCATCAGCTCGGTCACCCGGCCGCCGCCGTCGGCCTCCACCCCGCTGGTGTTGATCAGGGGCCGGTGGTAGAAGCCTTTGACGAAGTCGACCGACGGGTCGGTGAGCAGCGGGCCGATCAGCCCGGTGACGAAGTGCGGCCGGAACTCCCGCAGGTCGGCGTCGACGAACGCCACCACGTCGCCCTCCGCCGCGGCCAGCCCGGCCCAGAGCGCGTCGCCCTTGCCGGTCAACCGGGGCAGCCCCTGGGTCATCGCGTCCTGGCCGACCACCTCGGCACCGGCAGCCCGCGCCACCTCGGCGGTCCGGTCGGTGGACCGCGAGTCGACCACGATCAACTCGTCGACCAGCGGCACCCGGTCCATCAGGTGCTCGCGGATGGTCGACACGATCGCCCCGACGGTGGCCTCTTCGTTGCGCGCCGGCAACACCACGCTGACCCGGCTGTCACCCTTGGCCCGCAGCAGCCGCCGCGTCGGCCAGTCGGCCGCCGAGGTCGTCCGATACGTGGCCCAGGCCTCCACCACGGGCGAGACCAGAGATTCAGTGTTCCGCACAGGCACCCCCTGATCGTCGCGGGAAGACCGGGAGTCGGATTTCCCAGCACCCCGCACGCTAATCGGATCCATCCCCCAGCTTGATCACCACCGTGCGCCCGGCACGTTCCCGTCGGATGAACGTTTGATTGCGTCCGGTCCGGGCAGGTATCCGACGAGGGGCGCCGCCGGGACCTCGCAGAGCGCAAGGCGTCGCTGACCTGCGGACTAGCCGCCGCCGACCGGTCGGAGGAGCGGACGGCCGGGTCGGCTCGCGCGACGGCGCGCCGGTCGGGCCGTCACAACCGGCCTCCGGTCGCGTACCGTTGCGGCTCATGGGTGTGTCGCAACGGTTGAAGACCAGGTTCCGCCGGTTCCTCCAGCGCCCGGGGACCACGGTCGATCTGGCCCCGCTGGAGAAGCTGCTGCCGGCCATCGAGGCCCGCGAGGAGAAGGTCTCGGCGTTCGACGACGCCGAACTCACCGAGGCCGCCGACGCCGCGTCGAGCTACGAGGAGATCTGCGCGCTCGGCCGGGAGGCCGCCCGCCGCGGGCTCGACCAACGGCCGTACGACGTGCAGCTGCTCGGCGCGATGTCGCTGCTCTCCGGCAAGGTCGCCGAGATGGCCACCGGTGAGGGCAAGACGCTGACCGCCGCGATCGCCGCGTACGGGCACGTCCGGCTCGGCAACGGTCCGGTGCACGTGCTCACCGTCAACGACTACCTGGCCCGCCGGGACGCCCAGTGGATGGAGCCGGTCTACACGCTCCTCGGGCTCACCGTCGGCTGGGTCAACGAGGCGTCCACCCCGATCGAGCGGCGGGCCGCGTACGCCTGCGACGTGACCTACGTCTCGGTCAGCGAGGCGGGCTTCGACTTCCTGCGCGACCAACTCGTCACCGACATCGCCGACCGGGTCCAGCCGCCGCTGCGCACCGCCATCGTCGACGAGGCGGACTCGATCCTGATCGACGAGGCCCGGGTGCCGATGGTGCTCGCCGGCTCGGTGCCGGGCGAGCAGGACCCCGTACACACCGCCGCCGGGCTGGTGCGCGGCCTGCGCAAGGGCAAGCACTACACCGTCGCCGAGGACGGCCGCAGCGCCGCTTTCACCTCCGCCGGCCTGGCCGCCGTCGAGGCCAAGCTCGGCATCGACCTGTACGACGAGGAGAACGTCGAGCAGCTCTCCGCGGTGAACGTGGCGCTGCACGCGCACGCCCTGCTGCACCGGGACGTGGACTACATCGTCCGGGACGGCACGGTCGAGCTGATCGACGAGATGCGTGGCCGGGTCGCCCAGCGGCGACGCTGGCCCGACGGGCTCCAGGCCGCGGTCGAGGCCAAGGAGGGGCTGGACGCCACCGCCGAGGGCGAGGTGCTGGGCACCATCGCCGTGCAGGCGTACATCGGTCTCTACCCGAAGGTGTGCGGCATGACCGCGACCGCCGTGCTGGTCGGCGACCAGCTCCGGGAGTTCTTCGGTCTGGAGGTCGCGGTGATCCCGCCGAACACCCCGTGCGTGCGGGTGGACGAGCCGGACCGCATCTACGCCACCCGGGCCGAGAAGGAGGAGGCGCTGATCGACGAGATCCAGCGCTGCCACGCCGACGGGCGTCCGGTGCTGGTCGGCACGCTCGACGTCAAGGAGTCCGAGCAACTCGCCGCCGGTCTGCACGCGGCCGGCGTGCCCTGCGTGGTGCTCAACGCCAAGAACGACGACGAGGAGGCGGCGATCATCGCCGAGGCCGGTGCCCACGGCACGGTGACCGTCTCCACCCAGATGGCCGGCCGGGGGGTGGACATCCGCCTCGGCGGCAGCGACCAGGCCGACCGGGACCAGGTCGCCGAGCTGGGCGGCCTCTACGTGATCGGCAGCGGCCGGCACGACAGCCGCCGGGTCGACGACCAGCTCCGGGGCCGGGCCGGGCGGCAGGGTGACCCGGGCGGGTCGGTCTTCTTCGTCAGCCTGGAGGACGACCTGGTGGTCCGGCACGCCGGCGACGCCGTGCCGCCCTCACCCCGCATGAACGCCGACGGCCTGGTCACCGACGCGCAGGTGGACTACGCCGTGGAGCACGCGCAGCGGGTCGCGGAAGGGGTCAACCACGAGATCCACCGCAACACCTGGCGCTACAGCGTGGTCATCGAGCAGCAGCGCAAGGCACTCGCCGAGCGCCGGGAGCGGTTGCTGACCAGCGACGTCGCGGCGCTGATGCTGCTGGACAAGATGCCCGACAAGGCCGGCGAGATGGACGAGGACCTGCTCGCCCGGGCCGCCCGGTCGATCGCGCTCTACCACCTCGACCGGCTCTGGGCCGCGCACCTGGCCGAGCTCTCCGAGGTACGCGAGGGTGTGCACCTGCGTGCCCTGGGCCGCCTCGACCCGCTGGACGAGTTCCACCGCGCCGCCGTGCCCGCCTTCACCAACCTGGTGCCCGAGATCGAGGCCCGTACGCTGGCCACCTTCGAGGAGACCGAGTTCGACGAGGACTGGGAGCCGGACGAGTCCGAGCTGAGCCGGCCCAGCGCCACCTGGACCTACCTCGTGCACGACAACCCGTTCGGCTCCGAGTTGGACCGACTGATCGCCTCGGTCGGCCGTCGCCTGTCCGGAGCCGGATCCCGCTGACCCGACCACACCCCTCCCGGCGGTCGTCGTACCCTGGGAGGGGCTTCGGTTTGCGCCGTTTCGACCCATGTTCTGGTGGGTAGTAGGGCAGGTCCGTGCTACCGGAGCCGCCGTCAGGTCGAGGCGCAGACCGAGGAGGATTCAGGTGACGACGCTGGCCGCGGGGACCGGGGCGGGCTGCCGGTGAACCTGGAGACCAGCCCTCCGCCGGCCGATACCTTCGGCGTCCTGGAGACAGCGGCCCTGCTGCGGGAACTCACCGCCGGACTCATCGCGGTGGACGACTTCGACGCGGCGCTCACCGCGATGGTGCGCATCACCCGTGACGCCCTGCCCGGGGTGAGCTGGTGCGGTTTCACCGCGCTGCGGGCTGGCGAGCCCGCCGGGGTGGCCGCCTCCGACGCCCCGCTCGCCGGGTTGGATGACGTGAGCTTCGGCCCGGACACCCCGGCGATGGAGGCGATCCGCCGCCGGGAGATGGTCGGTGCCGAGAACCTCGACGCCGAGCCCCGCTGGCCGGACTGGACGCCCCGCGCCCGGGAGTTCGGTGTGCACGGCGTGATCTCCGCACCGGTCGACATCGACGAGCAGGTGATCGGTGCGGTCAACCTCTATGCGGGTGAGTCCGATGTGCTCTCCACCGGTCACCAGTTGACCGCGATGCTGCTCGCCGAGCACGCCGGTCTGCTGCTGGCCGCCGTACGCGAGCGGGAGCGGCGGGCCGCGGTGGTCGGTGCCGAGGACGCCGCGCTGCTGGCCGACGGGGTGATCGGCCACGCCGTCGGGGTGGTCATGGCGCAGCGCGGCTGCCCGTCCGAGGACGCCCTCGAGGTGCTGCGCAGCGCGGCCTCGTCACTGTCGATCCCGTTGCGGGAGGTGGCTGAGCGGCTGGTCAGCACGGTCTCCCGACCTCGGGAAACCTGAGCGTCGTTTCACCCGGCCGGCGTCCGGGTAGCACCCTGGACTGACGGCTGATCCGACCCAGGGGGGAATCGATGCAGAGCCGGCTGCGGGTGCAGGGGCATCCCATCCAACCGATGCTGGTGACGTTCCCGTACGGGCTCTTCGTCTGCGCGACCATCTTCGACCTCGCCGACGTGGTCGGCGGTCCGGTCTTCCTCGGTGAGGTCGGCTACTGGACGGCGGTGGCCGCGCTGGTGGCGGCGGCGTTGACCGCGATCGCCGGCATGGTCGACCTGTGGGACGTGCCGCCGGACCGGGTCCGTCGCACCGCGATCACCTTCAACCTGGTCAACGCCGGCATGGCCGGACTGTTCCTGATCTCCTGCCTGGTCCGGGCCGACGCGGCGAACCGGGGCGCGGCCCCCGCGCTGCTGGTGGTCCAGGTGGTCGCGTTGGCGATCGGCGGCGTCGGCGTGCACCTCGGCTCGCGGCTGATGCGGCACTTCGAGTCCGCCGGCGCCGCGGCGCCCGGCTTCGACGGCCTGCGCGGCGTGGACGGCCCCACCGTGGAGGTCGTCCGGCCCCGCCCGTAGGGACGGATGTGTAAGGAGGGGTCCCCTGCTAACGCCTGGTGCATAGCAGGGGACCCCTCCTTACACCTACCTAATCCGGTTGCCGGGCCGGCGGCGTCCCGAGGACGCTGGCCCCATGGTGTCCACGGCAGCGAGCTTCGAGGAACTACTCGCCGACGGCGAGTCCGCCCCGGTCGAGGGGTGGGGGTTCGACTGGCTGGCCGGGCGGGCCACCGAGGAGCGTCCACCCTGGGGGTACGCCCGCCTGGTGGCGGAGCGGATGGCGACGGTCGACGCGGCACTGGACGTCGACACCGGCGGGGGAGAGGTGCTCGCCGAGGTGCCGCGTCCGCCCCGACGGCTGGTGGCGACCGAGGCGTGGCCGCCGAACGTGCCGGTGGCCCGGGAGAATCTGCGTCCCCTCGGCGCGACCGTGGTGGCGGTGTCCCCGGAGGCGCCGCTGCCCTTCGCCGACGGCAGCTTCGACCTGGTGGTCAGCCGGCATCCGGTGCGGACGGACTGGCCGGAGGTGGCGCGGGTGCTGCGGCCGGGCGGCACGTTCCTGTCGCAGCAGATCGGGCCGGGGACGGTACGCGAACTCAGCGAGGCCGTGCTCGGGCCGTTGCCGCCACCGGCGTACCGGCATCCGGAGCAGGAGGTCGCGCAGGCCCGCGCGGCCGGTCTGACCGTGGTGGACCTGCGCGAGGCGACACTGCGGACGGTCTTCCACGACATCGGCGCGGTGGTCTGGTTCCTGCGCAAGGTGGTCTGGACGGTGCCCGGCTTCACCGTGGCGGCGCACCGGCCGGCGCTGGCCCGCCTGCACGCCCGCATCGAGGCTGAGGGGCCCTTCGTCGCGTACGCCCGGCGCTTCCTCGTCGAGGCGACCCGCCCGGCGGCCTGACCTGTCGGCTCAGGCCGTGGGGCGCAGTAGCGTGAGCATCTCCGGCAGGTCGAAGAACTGCGCCGTCTCCACGGCGGACGGATTGCCGCCGTCCGGGTCCGCGCCGGCGCCGAGCAGCGCGCGGACCGCGGTGGCGTTCTTGCGGAACACCGCCGCGGCGAGGGCGGTCTGACCCCGGTCGTTGGTACGCGCGTGGTCGGCGCCGCGCTCCAGCAGGGCGGCGACGGTCTCCGGGTGGGCGTGGTACGCCGCCAGGATCAGCAGGGTGTCGCCCCGCTCGTTGGTCAGGTTGACCGGCAGCCCCGCGTCGACGTAACCGGCGAGTTCGGTGGTCGCGCCGTCGCGCGCCAGGTCGAACATCCGGTGCGCGAACTCCAGGGTCTCGGCGTCGAGTTCCTCGCTCACCGGTACAGGTTAGTGGTGGCGTCCCGGCGCCGTGCGGCGCGGTCCGCGCCTGTTTCCCAGAATGTAGGATTACCTACTAAACCTATAGGGTATGCATTCTAGACTGGTCCGGTATCCGCACCGCTGACCGTTCGTGAGGTCCCATGTCTGCTCTGCCCGTCACCGAGCCGGACCTGCTCGCCGTCGCCCGGCGCTGGGCCGCCGACACCGCGAGCTGGCCCGTGCCGCTGCGCTTCGACCCGACCACCCGGTGGTACGCCCGACTCGATGCCGACGAGCACCACGAGGTGTGGGCGCTGAGCTGGCTGCCCGGGCAGGGCACCGACCTGCACGACCATGGCGGCTCCTCCGGCGCCTTCCTGGTCGCGGCGGGTGTCCTCACCGAGGAGACGGTCAGCGGCGGGCGGCTGCGCCCGCACCTGCTCGCCGCCGGTTCCGGCCGACGCTTCGGGCCCCGGCACGTGCACGTGGTGACCAACCGGCACGCCGACCCCGCGGTCAGCGTCCACGTCTACCGCCCGGCCCTGAGCCGGATGACCCGCTATCGCCTCGCACACGGCCGGCTGCTCGTCGCCGAGGTGGCCGAGGCCGGCGTGGCATGGTGATCACCCACGCCGCGTCGCCACCCGATCGTGCGCCCGGCCGCGTACCCCTTGGAAGGAACCGATGATGTCGCAGAACCGTTCCGTCGCCGCCCGCTGTCCGGCGTCGGTGCCGCCTCCGGGCTCCCGGGGCATCGACGAGATCCTGGCCGCCGCCCGCACCCGACTCGACCGGCTCGACCCGGAACAGGCCCACGTGGCGCACCGGACCGGCGCCCTGCTCGTCGACATCCGTCCGGCCGCCCAGCGCGCCGCGCACGGCACCGTGCCGGGTTCGCTGATCGTCGAACGCAACGTGCTGGAGTGGCGTTTCGACCCCCGCTGCGCGGCCCGGCTGCCGCAGGCCGTCGGGTACGACGTGCCGGTGGTCGTCATCTGCCAGGAGGGCTACACCTCGTCGCTGGCCGCCGCCGCGCTGCAGGACATCGGCCTGCACCGGGCGACCGACGTGACCGGCGGGTTCGCCGCCTGGCGGATCGCCGGACTGCCCGTGCTCGGACCCACTCCACCCACCAGACCTTCCACCCTCGCGTCCCCGGCGACCGCCGGCCGGGCGTCCCGCTGAACATCCACGCCCACCCGGCGTGGCGGTAGTCCCAGGAGGCCACCATGTCCGTCGTCGCGATCAGCCCGCGCCAGCATCCGCCCGGCCGCACGAACCGCGCCCGACTGGTGCGGCAGCGCACCGGGCCGACCCTGACCATCACCGTCGACCTCGCCTCGGCGGCCGCGAGCCCCCGCCTGAACCGCCTGCTGGAACTGCTTGGCGAACTCGCCGAGTCGGGCGAGGGGCGGGTGTCGGGCGGCGACGGCGTCGAGCGGCCCACCGTGGCGGAGGACCCCCGGACCGTGCAGATCCTCACCGGGCCGCGCCGGGTGCGTCAGGGCGACCGGGACGTCCCGCTGACCCGCATCGAGTACGACCTGTTGCTCTTCCTCGCCGAACGCCCGCGCCGGGTGTTCACCCGGCTCCAGTTGCTCAACTCGGTGTGGGGCTACGACCACGCGGTGGCCCGTACCGTCGACGTGCACGTCCGCCGGTTGCGCGCCAAGCTCGGCGTCGACACGCCGCTGCTGACCACCGTCCACGGTGTGGGGTACCGCCTCGCCGACGACGCCCGGGTGGCCGTCCAGCGGTGAACCCGACGGACCGGTACGGCGTGTCCTGCGACGGGACGCGCCGCACCGGTCTGTCCCGTGCGCGTGACGGTGGTCGGTGCGCGTCGCCGGGCGCGCCGGACCGCGTCACACCATCGGGGGAACGCGAAACCCGACAGCCACCCCCGTATCAGGTCAACTTTACGACTCTGCTGTAATCAACTGGCCTCGTACGCAGAGCGAGCGGTCGGCTCCGATGTGTCGGTCAATTGTCACATTCATGCAACGCGGCCGCCTCTTGACCCTCGCACGGGCGCCGGGAAGCATCGATAAGGCGGCGTCCCGGGGCCGTGGGGAAAGCCCGGACCAGCCAAGGAGGACCATGTCGGTCAGCCCCGCATCGTCGCGCGCCGGATGGCATACGTCCCAGCCCGCGGTGCCCGGTCGCCCGCCCGGCGGTCAGCGACGTCCGGCCAACTCCACCACACCCGTGCTCACCGTCACCCTCTCCATTCCGCTGGTCTGCGAGGAGTCGTTGACGCCGGCCGCCCGGCGGCTGCTGGACGCGGCCCGGGAACTGCTGGAACGCGGCGAGGGGACGATCGTGGCCAGCCCGCCGGTGGTGCCGGAGCGGCGTACCGAGAGCGTTCCCGCCGGACGCGCGCCATCGCGGCAGATCGCCCCGACCATCCCGACCCTGCACATCCTCGCCTCGTCCCGTTCGGTGCTGCGCGACGGCGAGCCGCTGCCGTTGACCCGGCTGGAATTCGACCTGCTGCTGCACCTGGTCGCACACCCCCGCCGGGTGTTCACCCGGCTCCAACTGCTCAACGCCGTCTGGGGCTACGAGCACGCCGGGGTCCGCACCGTGGACGTGCACGTACGCCGGCTGCGCGGCAAGGTCGGCGTCGACGTACCCCTGGTCACCACCGTCTACGGTGTCGGCTACCGGCTCGCCGACGACGCCCGCGTCACCCTCGACCGCACCGCCTGACCCGCCCGGACCTCGACGGCACCGCCGTATCCACCCCGGCCTCGACGGCACCGCCGTATCCACCCGGACCCTCGACCGCACGGGAGCCCGCCGGGCGGGTGGCCCGTCACGCCCGACGGTGACCGGGCACGATTGTCGGATGCGTGTGCGTCCGGTCTCACCCGAGTTGCTCGTCGCCGAACTGGCCGAGCGGTTCGCCTCCGCCGAACCGACAGGACGGCTGCGGGTGGCCGTGGACGGCGCTCCCGCCGCCCGCCCCGACGACCTGGCCACCGCCCTGGTCGACCCGCTGCGCGCCCTCGGCCGCCCGGTGCTGCACGTCCGGGCCGAGGACTTCCTCCGCCCCGCCTCGGTACGCCTGGAGCGCGGACGGACCAACCCGGACTCCTACTACGAGGGCTGGGTCGACGAGGCCGGCCTGCGCCGCGAGGTGCTCGACCCGGCCGGGCCGGACGGTACCGGCCGCCTGCTGCCCTCGCTCTGGGACGCCG
>NZ_SISL01000013.1:0-42204 GCF_004307965.1 Verrucosispora sp. SN26_14.1
GGGGTGGGGTGGGTGGGTGTCAGTCGCGGGTGGGGGTTTCGGCGGCGGAGCTGAGGTTGGGAGCGCTGGCAGGCTCGGCGATGCCGCCCGGGGTCTCGGCGAAGGACGGGTCCTGGGCGGTCTCGGCCGCCACGAGGGGCTGGTCCGGCGGCATCACGTCGGGCATCTTCGGTGCCACGATCACGGCGGTGCCGTAGGCGCAGATCTCCATCCACATCTCGCCGCAGTCGCGGCTGTCGAACCGCATTCCCACGACCGCGTTCGCGCCGAGCCGTCGGGCCTCCTCCCCGAGCCGCGCCACCGAGTCGGTACGCCAGCGGGTGAGGTTGTCCGGTGCGGACGGGTCGTACGCGCCACCGCGCAGGTTCTTCACCCCCTCGCGGTAGGGGTTGCGGGTCCTGGCCATGGAGGAGACCACTTCGCCGAGGATCTGGCGGATCTCGTAGCCGGGAAGTTGGTCCGTCGTCACGACCAGCACGTTTCTGATGCTGGCAGTCGATGCGGGTCGCCAACGCGAGGGTTGTTCACCTGAACGGATGCTGCAAAACGACGCGGCGCGGACGGCGGGCGCGCAGCCCACCATCCGCGCCGACCGGGCGCTAACCGTCAGACACCGGCCACCGAGGTGATCCAGGCACGGTTGAACGCGACACTGCCGTAGTTCTGGATGTTCACCCCGTCGGCCGTCGAGGCGACGCCGACCTGCGCGCCGTTGTAGAACTGCGGACCGCCCGAGTCGCCCCGCCAGGCGTTGCCGTTGATCCGGGTGCTCCGGATCGCCTGCCCGCCGTACGCGTCGGTGACGCCGGTGCTGGTCACCCGGACCGACGCGGTCTTGAGCTGGGGGGAGGCCGCGCAGCCGCTGTAGCAGGTCCGGCCCCAGCCGTAGATCGAGTTGGTGGAGTTGACCGGCGGGTTGCTGCTGGCCAGCGTGACGTAGCTGGTGCTCACCGTGCTGGAGAGCCGCATCAGGGCCAGGTCGTAGCGGCCGTAGGTGGCGCTGACCGTGCGGGTGACGCCGCCGGAGGAGAGGTACACGCTGCCCACCCGGACGGACATGTTGCTGCCGATGCAGTGCTGGGCGGTGAGCACCCACTGGGGCGCGATGATCGTGCCGGAGCAGGTGAACGAGCCGTTGCTGAACACCGCTGCCGCCCACGGCGCGGAGGAGACGGTGCTGCCGCCGATGATGTACGGGCTGACGGGGGAGGCGACGGCGCCGGAACTGGCGCCGACGACGCCGACCATGGCTGTGGCGAAGGCCACGATCAGGGATCGGATGCGCATCGGTAGGGCTCCTTCGGGGTGTGGCGACCCGGGTTGACCGAGTCGATCTGCGCTGGCGGGAGGGGGTGAACCGCCACCGCGACGACAGTTAATCGACGTCTGACGATGTACCGTAGGGCCCGGTGAGGTGTTTCACAAGAGGTTCATCGAAACAGCCGGATGTAACAGTCGGATTCGCTGGCGTCGGGGAAGGGGGGCCGGATCGGGCCGATCAGGGCCCGTCGACCGCCTGGAGGGGGGTGAAACCTGCCCGGACCGGGCCGTCCGGCAACGAACCCGTATCGAGACTGCAACGAACCCGTATCGGTCCCGAAGGCCCCACGCGGGTACGGTCGGACACCGCCGGGACCGCGTCCGGCCGGTGCGTCTGGCGCCGTATCTGCCAGGTAGGCTGGCTGCGCTCGCCCGTTGTGGGTCGGCACCCAACTGCGTACACAGTCAGGAGTGCCCAGTGCCTCGCGTCGTCGTCGACGTCATGCTCAAGCCCGAGATCCTCGATCCTCAGGGCCAGGCCGTCGCAAACGCGCTGCCCCGGCTCGGCGTCAACGACGTCGCCTCGGTACGGATCGGCAGGCGGATCGAGATCGACTTCACCGGTGAACCGGACCTGGACCGGGCCCGGGAGATCGCCGACAAGTTGCTCGCCAACCCGGTCATCGAGGACTTCACCGTCCACCTGGTCGAGGCCGACGAAGCCGCGGACGCCCGCTCGTGACCGCCCGGGTCGGTGTGGTGACGTTCCCCGGCTCGCTCGACGACGGGGACGCGGCCCGGGCCGTCCGGATCGCCGGCGCGGAGCCGGTCCGCCTCTGGCACGGGGACGCCGAGCTGCACGGGGTGGACGCGGTCGTCCTGCCCGGCGGCTTCTCCTACGGTGACTACCTGCGGTGCGGCGCCATCGCCCGGTTCGCCCCGGTGATGGAGAAGATCGTCGACGCCGCAGCCGGTGGTCTGCCGGTGCTCGGCATCTGCAACGGCTTCCAGATCCTCTGCGAGGCGCACCTGCTGCCCGGCGCGCTCACCCGCAACCAGCACCTGCACTTCCGCAACCGGGACCAGGTCCTGCGGATCGAGGCGACCGGCACGGCCTGGACGAACGCGTTCCAGCCCGGCCAGGAGGTGCTGATCCCGGTCAAGAACGGCGAGGGTTGCTACGTCGCCGACCCGGCGACGCTCGACGCGCTGGAGGCCGAGGGTCGGGTGGTGGCCCGGTACCTCGGCGGCAACCCGAACGGGTCGCAGCGCGACATCGCCGCGATCACCAACCCCGCCGGCAATGTGGTCGGCATCATGCCGCATCCCGAGCACGCGGTGGAGGCCCTCACCGGCCCCTCCCTCGACGGCCTCGGCTTCTTCACCTCGGTGCTCAAGCACCTGGTGGGGGCGCCGGCGTGACCGTCGGCTGCGGGATCAACGGTCAGCTCACCCGCCTCCCCGGCGGCGAGCGCAACGAGGAGATGTCATGACCACGCATCCGGACCCGGTACGGGAGACCCCGGAGGCATACCCGGCCGCGCCGGTCCAGCCGAACCCGGCTGCCGCCGCGTCCCCGGTCGCCCCGCCCCGGCACGCCGCCGCGCAGGAGGCCACCGACTGGACCGGCGGGGTGGACACCGTCCCGGCCGCCGACGGCAGCCCGGACGAGCTCCAGCCCTACGCCGAGCTCGGGCTCCGCGACGACGAGTACGACCGGATCCGGCACATCCTGGGCCGCCGGCCGACCCAGTCCGAGCTGGCGATGTACTCGATCATGTGGAGCGAGCACTGCTCCTACAAGTCGAGCAAGGTGCACCTGCGCCAGTTCGGCGAGAAGGCCCCGCCCAGCGACCGGCTGCTGGCCGGCATCGGGGAGAACGCCGGTGTGGTGCAGATCTCCGACGAGCTGGCGGTGACCTTCAAGGTCGAGTCGCACAACCACCCCAGCTTCGTCGAGCCGTACCAGGGTGCCGCCACCGGCGTCGGTGGCATCGTCCGCGACATCCTGGCCATGGGTGCCCGCCCGGTGGCGGTGATGGACCCGCTGCGCTTCGGTGCCGCCGACCACCCCGACACCGCCCGGGTGCTGCCCGGCGTGGTGGCCGGAGTCGGCGGGTACGGCAACTGCCTCGGTCTGCCCAACATCGGCGGCGAGGTCGTCTTCGACCCCTGCTACCAGGGCAACCCGCTGGTCAACGCGCTCTGCCTCGGCGTCCTGCCGGTCAGTCGCCTGCAGAACAAGGCCGCCGTCGGCCCCGGCAACGTCGTGGTGCTGATGGGCGCCAAGACCGGCCGGGACGGCATCGGCGGTGTCTCCGTGCTGGCCAGCGCCACCTTCACCGAGGGCAGCGAGAAGCGCCGCCCGTCGGTGCAGGTCGGTGACCCGTTCATCGAGAAGCTGCTGATCGAGGCGTGCCTGGAGCTGTACGACGCCCAGCTCGTCGCCGGCATCCAGGACCTCGGTGGCGCCGGGCTGACCTGCGCGCTCACCGAGACCGCCGCGGCGGCCGGCACCGGCATGCGGGTCTGGCTGGAGCGGGTGCCGCTGCGCGAGCCGTCGATGGAGCCGCACGAGATCCTCGCCAGCGAGTCGCAGGAGCGGATGCTCCTGGTCGTCGAGCCGGACAAGCTCGACGCCGTGCTCAAGACCTGCGAGAAGTGGGGCGTCCTGGCCACCGCCATCGGCGAGGTCACCGCGCCGCAGCAGGACGGCCAGCCCGGCCGGCTGCTGATCACCTGGCGGGACCACCTGGTGGTCGACGTGCCGCCGGGGTCGCTGGTGGACGACGGCCCGGTCTACGCCCGCCCGATGCGGGAGCCCGCCGACCTGATCCTGCTCCAGGCCGACCGGGCCGAGACGCTGCCCCGGCCGACCGACCCGGACGCGCTGCGCGAGACCCTGCTGCGCATGATCGCCTCGCCGAATCTGGCCGACAAGACCTGGGTCACCGAGCAGTACGACCGCTACGTGCTGGGCAACACCGTGCTCGCCCAGCCGGAGGACTCGGGCGTGATCCGGATCGACGAGCAGACCGGCCTGGGCGTGGCGCTCTCGGTCGACGGGAACGGCCGGTACGCCCGGCTCGACCCGTACCACGGCGCCAAGCTGGCGCTGGCCGAGGCGTTCCGCAACGTCGCGGTCACCGGTGCGACGCCGATCGCGGTCACCGACTGCCTGAACTTCGGTTCGCCGGAGGACCCGGGCGTGATGTGGCAGTTCGCCGAGGCCGTACGCGGTCTGGCGGACGGTTGCGCCGAACTGGGCATCCCGGTCACCGGCGGCAATGTCAGCTTCTACAACCAGACCGGTGCGGCGGCAATCCACCCGACTCCGGTCGTCGGCGTGCTCGGTGTGCTGGAGAACGTGGCCGAACGGGTGGCGTCCGGCTTCGTCGCGCACCCCACCAACGAACACGACCAGCTCTTCCTGCTCGGCGAGACGCACGTCGAGCTCTCCGGCTCGGAGTGGGCCTGGGTCACCCACGAGCACCTCGGCGGCGTACCCCCGCAGGTCGACCTGACGCGCGAGAAGCAGCTCGCCGGGCTGCTGGCCGCCGCTTCCCGGGTCGGTCACCTCAGCTCCGCGCACGACCTCTCCGACGGTGGTCTCGCGCAGAGCCTGGTGGAGTCCTGCCTGCGCCACAACGTCGGCGCGCGGATCGCGGTGCCGGAACGGTTCGAGGGCGGCTCGATGCCGTTCGTCTTCCTGTTCAGCGAGTCCGCCGGTCGGGTGCTGGTCTCGGTGCCGCGCGGGCACGAGAAGGCGTTCACCGCGCTCTGCGCCGAGCACGGTGTGCCGTGGGAGCTGATCGGGGTCACCGACTCCACCGCCGCCGCACTCGAGGTGCACGGCCAGTTCCGGGTCGAGCTGGACGAGCTGCGCGAGGCGCACACCGGCACCCTGCCCAAGCTCTTCGGGGGCGTGCAGCCGTTCGAGGTGACCGCGCCGGAGGCCGTCGGGACGTCGGCCCAGGCCGACGTCGCCCCGACCGCCGACGCCGCCGAGGCGGCTCCGGTCGTCGAGGCGGCACCGACCGCCGACGCGACGCCGGAGACCGCCGACGTGGTGGACGAGGTGGCGGTGGCGGACGAGGTGCCGGCGACCGACAGCCCGGTCGTCGCATCCGAGGAGCCGACGACGGCGGGTGCCGAGGACGAGGACGAGTCGGTGGCCGAGCGGCCGGCCGAGCGGGCGACGCCGCCGGTCCGGGCTAACGCCGCCGGTGAGACCTCGACGGCCGGGAACGCGCCGGTCGACCAGGCCGGCGCCGAAGCTCCGCAGCCCGGTGCCACTGAGCAGCCTGCCGCGTCCGACGAGCGCTGAGGCGGTGGCCTCGGCCGTCTTCGCCCAACCCGGATCGGGAGCCCGGTTCGACTGGGGCCTCGCGGGAGCGGCCGAACTCGGCCGGGTCTGCGCGGCACTGGTGGTGGTGGACGTGTTGTCGTTCACCACCACCGTCGAGGTTGCCGTCGGCCGGGGGATGCGCGTGCACCCGTTCCCCTGGGGCGCCCAGGCCGCCGACTACGCACAGCGGATCGGTGCGGTGGTCGCGACCGGTCGGCGGCAGACCGCGCAACATCCGTGGTCGCTGTCGCCTGCCGCGTTGAGCCGGGCACCCTTCGTCGCCGAACTGGTGCTGCCCTCCCCGAACGGATCGGCCATCAGCGCCGCCGCCAGCGCCACCGGCCTGCCGGTGGTGGCGGCCAACCTGCGTAACGCCCGCGCCGTCGGGAGTTGGCTGCTGCGCCAGGGGTACGGCTCGACCATCGATCCGATCGGCGTGGTCGCCGCCGGTGAGCAGTGGCCGGACGGCTCGCTCAGGCCGGCGGTGGAGGACCAGCTCGGTGCGGCCTGCGTGCTGGACGCCATCTCCGGAGTGCCGGGTGGTCTGTCGGTGGAGGCGGCAATGGCACTCGCCTCGCTGGCCAGCACGCCGGATGTGCCTGCGGCGGTCCGGGGTTGCGTGTCCGGTCGCGAGCTGATCGAGGCCGGTTTCCCCGACGATGTCGAGGTCGCGGTACGGGTCGACGCCTCCGATGTGGTCCCGCTCCTGCGGCAGGGCGTCTACTCCGCCGCCTGACCGTTCCGACCGATCACTGCGGACACGTGACCGATCCACCATCGACGAAGAGCCGTGGACCTTCCGGTCCACGGCTCTTTCTCGTCGGTGCCTCCGCGTCAGCGGGATACGAGGTCCGGGTGGTCAGTCGTCCATCCAGTCCAGCCGGCGACCGCCCCGCTCCTGTCCCGGGCCGTCCGGCCGACCGCGACCGCTCTGCGCCGGATCGCTGTGGTAGCCGCCACCCTGTTGCTGCTGCTCGTAGTCGTTGTCGTAGCCACCGCGCTGGCGTGGCGGTTCCTGGCCGTAGCCGCCGCCCTGGCCGTAGCCGCCCTGCTCGTAGGCGTTGTCGTAGCCGCCGCGCTGCTGCGGTGGTTCCTGGCCGTAGCCGCCGCCCTGGCCGTAGCCACCCGGGGCGTAACCGGTGGGCTCGTTGTAGTTGTCGTAGCCGCCGCGCTGCTGCGGTGGTTCCTGGCCGTAACCGGCGCCCTGGCCGTAGCCGCCGGTCGGCTCCGCGCCGTGACCGTAGCCGCCGGTCGGCTCACCCCGGCCGTAGCCACGGGTGGCGTCGCCGCCCTGACCGTAACCGCCGGTCGGGTCTTCCTGGCCGTAGCCCCGGGGGGTGTCACCGCCGCCCTGGCCGTAACCGCCGGGCCCGCCCTGGCCGTAACCGCCGGTCGGGTCGCCCTGGCCGTAGCCTCGGGTGGCGTCGCCGCCCTGGCCGTAGCCACCGGGCTCGCCCTGGCCGTAGCCGGCACCACCGGGCTCGCCGCGACCGTAGCCACCAGGCTCGGGCTGGCCGTAACCCTGGCCGCCCTCCGGCTGGTAGACGCCGGTCGCGTACGGGTCGGCAGGCGCCGGGTAACGGGTGTCGTCGCCCTGGTAGCGGCCGGTCGGCTCGTCGTACCGCTCGCCGTAGCCGGCGGCACCACCGGCACCGGCCGGCGGGTACTCCGACCCACTGCCGCCCGCGCCGTAGTCACGACTGCCGTAGCCGCCACCCGAGGACGGGCTGGTGCCGTAGCCCCCGCCCGAGGAGGGTGCGTTGCCGTAGCCACCACCGGAGGACGGGGCGTTGCCGTAGCCCGGACCGCCGCCGTAGCCGCCGCCCTGCTCGTCGCCGTAACCGCCCGACCATGCCTGCTGCCCCGAACCGCCCGCCGCGCCGTACGGCTGCGGAGGCGCACCGTACGGGTCCGGCGGGACGTCGTCGACCACCGGCTGGTGCATCATCGTCGGCGCGTTGGCCAGGCCCGGACCGCCCACCATGGTCGGATCCGGAGCGGAGCCGACCCGGTTCACCACCCGGGTCTGGTCGTCCGCCCCGGCGAACGAGCCACGGGCTGCGGGAACCGCACCGGCCGGTGCCCCGGCGACGGGCTCACCGTCGGGATCGGGGTCCTCGTTCTCCTTGCGCTTCATCCAGAGCAGCACGATCGTGCCGACACCGATCGCCACGAAGAGCCCGCCGAGCAGGATCAGCAGCCAGTTGCCGAAGCCGCCGGAGCTCTCGTTGCCGGCCGGGGCCTGGGCGGCGGGAGCGTCGCCGGGAGGCGCGTCCGTCTCGTCGGTGGCGTCGTCCGCGAACGGGTCCTCGGTCGGCTCCGCCGACACACTCTCCGAGGGGGTGGCGCTCGGGCTGGCCGAGGTCTCGATGGCGAGGGTGATCCGTCGCCCGGTGATCTGCTGGCCGGCGTTGGCGGTGAAGCTCACCGTGGCCCGGATGTCGTCCTTGCTCGCGCCGATGTCGACCCGGCCGGGCGCGATCGGGTTGCCGCTGTTGCCGGTGAAGCGGAAGTTGCCGTTGCCGTCGCTGGTGGTGTCCCGCTGACGGCCGGCGCTGTCCACCAGCAGCACGTACGCGTTCGGCACCCCGTCACCGGAGCGCGCCACGACCTTGCCCGCGATGGAGCGCACTGTCTGCGGCGCCTGGGAGGTGGGCGCGGGGTTGGGCCCGCGCACCGTCATGTCGCGCTCGTCGCCGCCCTGGTCGCCGCCGGCCCGGGCGGAGACCCGCACCTTGCCGGAACGCTCCTGACCGGCCGCCACGTCGCCCGCGACCAGGTTGACCGTGATCGAGACCTCTTCGTTGGGCCCGACCACGCGCGCGGGGATGTTGCAGTCGCCCTGGCAGCTCAGCCCGTTGAAGACGTTGACGGAGATGTTGAACGGAGTCGGCAGCTCGTTGTTGTTCTTGACGCGGAACGTCATCGACGTCTGCTGTCCGGACTGGAGAGTGCCGTTCGGCAGGTTGGTGATCTGGACGTCCGGGTTCGCGGCGAGTGCGGGTGTGGCGGGGACGGCGAGCAGGGCACCGACAATCAGCGCCACGACCACACCGGCCCGCTTTTGCCAGGCTCGTCGGTGTGTTGACACGTCCACCGCCTTCCGGACTGACCTCCTCGTACCGGCGAGCGCCGGCCGAAGGAACATCACGGTACGAATACGCCGTCGGCAACTATGCCTTGTCGGGTCGGATCGGCGCGACCCAGGGCCATCGTGACGCGCCGGGCGACCGCGCCGTATCGTCCCGTCGTGTCCTCTCCGTACATTAAGTCCGCTGCGGTGGCCGCAGTGTTGTCGGCGCTCGACGAGGGGCGCGCGCCCGAACGGCCGGTGCTTCGTGCGGCGGTCAGGGCCCTACTGGCCACCCTCGCGGAGCGTGCCCCCGGCCGATCGGTGGAGGTGCGTGTCCCACCTTACGGTGCAGTTCAGTGCGTTCCGGGGCCACGACACACCCGCGGTACTCCGCCGAACACGGTGGAGATGGATCCGCAGACATGGGTCCTTCTCGCCACCGGACGGCTCGACTGGGAGTGGGTCGTCACGGAGGGTCGCGTACGGGCGAGTGGCGCGCGAGCGGATCTGTCCGCGTACCTGCCGCTCGAACTGGAGTGACGCGTGTGGCGCGATGACACTACGCCGCATCAGTGTGACTGTATGTGGCGACATGGATTCGCGTACACTGTCAGGCGACGACAGTGTGGTTCCGGCCGATGCAGCGCGGAGCGGCCCCGGTGGCTCCGACAGGCCAGTCCAGACCAGCAAGAGGGAGCGGCAGGTGCCCCGAGGCGACGGCCGGCTGAGCCACGACCTTGATCCCCAACGACCAGGCCCCCAGGACGCGTGTGGCGTCTTCGGTGTCTGGGCGCCGGGGGAAGAGGTCGCCAACCTGACCTACTTCGGGCTGTACGCGTTGCAGCACCGTGGGCAGGAAGCGGCCGGGATAGCGGTCAGCGACGGCTCCGGCGTGGTGGTTTACAAGGATCTCGGCCTGGTCGCCCAGGTCTTCGACGAGCCGACGTTGGCGAGCCTGCGCGGGCACGTCGCCATCGGCCACACCCGATACTCGACCACCGGTGCCTCGACCTGGGAGAACGCCCAGCCGACCATCCGGGCCACCAGCTCGGGCACCACGATCGCGCTGGCGCACAACGGCAACCTGGTCAACACCGCCGATCTCCAGCGTGAGGTCGCCGAGCGTGGCCTGGGCACCGACGGCTCGACCAACGACACCTCGCTGGTCACCATGCTGCTGGCCAGTCGCCCGGATCTCTCCGTCGAGGCCGCCGCGCTGGAGGTGCTGCCGCAGTTGCGGGGCGCGTTCAGCTTCGCCTTCATGGACGAGACCACGCTGTACGCCGCCCGGGACCCGCACGGCGTGCGTCCGCTGGTGCTCGGCCGCCTGGAGCGGGGCTGGGTGGTGGCCAGCGAGACGGCGGCGCTGGACATCGTCGGCGCGAGCGTGGTCCGCGAGGTCGAGCCCGGTGAGTTGATCGCGATCGACGCCGAGGGGCTGCGCTCCAACCGGTTCGCCGCGCCCGAGCCCAAGGGCTGTCTCTTCGAGTACGTCTACATCGCCCGCCCGGACGCCACCATCGCCGGACGCAACGTGCACTCGGCACGGGTGCAGATCGGCCGCCAGTTGGCCAAGGAGCACCCGGTCGAGGCGGACATGGTCATCCCGGTGCCCGAGTCGGGCACGCCGGCCGCCATCGGCTACGCCGAGGAGTCCGGCATCACCTACGGCGCCGGCCTGATGAAGAACCCGTACGTCGGTCGTACCTTCATCCAGCCGTCGCAGACCCTGCGTCAACTCGGCATCCGACTCAAGCTCAACCCGCTGCGCGAGAACGTACGCGGCAAGCGCCTGGTCGTGGTCGACGACTCGATCGTGCGGGGTAACACCCAGCGCGCGATCGTCCGGATGCTCCGCGAGGCCGGCGCGGTGGAGGTGCACGTCCGCATCTCCTCACCGCCGGTCTCCTGGCCCTGTTTCTACGGCATCGACTTCGCCACCCGCGCCGAGCTGCTCGCCAACGGCCTCGACAACGAGGGCATCCGGCGTTCCATCGGCGCTGACACGTTGGGCTACGTCTCGCTGCCCGGTCTGATCGCCGCGACCGAGCAGCCGAAGACCCGGCTGTGCCGGGCCTGCTTCGACGGGGAGTACCCGATCGAGTTGCCCGTCGGGAACCTGATCGGCAAGCACGTGCTCGAAGGGATCAGCCGCCGGGTCGCGAACCGCGTCGACGACGACGTCGACACCGGTGAGCAGGCCGGCACGACGCCCCGCACCGACGTGACGATGTCGGCGACCACACACCGCCCGTAGCACCATCCGGCTGCGGCGCCGGTCACCGCCGACGCGGCCGCCGAGAACCACTAAGGGGAGAACCGTGACGCACGTGTCCGAGCGCAGCGGCGCAGGAAGCAGCCCGACCGGCGGCGGCGACCGTCAGTCCTGGACGGCCGGCACCGGCCGCCCCGCTCGCAAACGTTCCGTCTCGTACGCGGACGCCGGCGTGTCGATCGAGGCGGGCGACCGCGCGGTCGAGCTGCTCAAGTCCAAGGTCAAGCAGACCCGACGGCCGGAGGTGATGGGCGACCTCGGCGGCTTCGCCGGCCTGTTCCGGCTGGACACCACGAAGTACAAGAACCCGATCCTGGCCTCCTCCACGGACGGCGTCGGCACCAAGCTGGTGATCGCGCAGCAGCTGGACATCCACGACACGGTCGGCATCGACCTGGTCGCGATGGTCGTCGACGACCTGGTGGCCTGCGGCGCCGAGCCGCTGTTCCTGCTGGACTACATCGCCACCGGTGAGGTCGTGCCGGACCGGGTCGCCGAGATCGGCGCCGGTATCGCCGACGGTTGCCGGTACGCGGGCTGCGCGCTGCTCGGTGGGGAGACCGCCGAGCACCCGGGTGTGCTGCGCCCCGACGAGTACGACATCTCGGCCACCGGCGTGGGCGTGGTGGAGGAGAGCGAACTCCTCAGCCCGGAGCGGGTCGAGGTGGGTGACGTGGTGATCGCCATGCGCTCGTCCGGCCTGCACTCCAACGGCTACTCCCTGGTCCGGCACGTGCTGCTGGGCGCCGGCCGGATGCGGCTGGACGTGGTGATCGACGACTTCGGCCGGCAGCGCACCCTCGGCGAGGAGCTGCTGACCCCGACCAAGATCTACGCGCAGGACTGCCTCAAGCTGATCGCCGAGGCGGAGGTGCGGTCGCTGGCCCACGTCACCGGCGGTGGCATCCCCGGCAACCTGGTGCGCATCCTGCCCGAGCACGTGGACGCGGTGGTCAACCGCTCCACCTGGAAGCCGCAGCCGATCTTCGACCTGATCCAGTCCAAGGGGCGGATCGACGACCCGGAGATGGAGGCGACCTTCAACATGGGCGTCGGCATGTTCGCGATCGTCTCGGCCGAGGACGCCGACCGCGCGCTGGCCACGCTGACCGGTCGCGGGGTGGACGCGTGGCAGGCCGGCGAGATCATCGAGGGCACCGGTGAGGTGCAGATGATCGGACAGCACACTCGCGGCTGATCATCTGACACCGATCGTCCAACCACCTGGTCAGGGGTTCACCCAAGTGGCCGTCGCGGCCTAGCCTTAGAGGCTGCTTCGCCTTTGAGGCGCTGCTTCGGAAGCTGTGGGTGCGCCAGTGCCGTGGTGTGCCCGGTAGCCGTCAACCGGTGAGGAGGGCGATGGCTGCACGGGGACGGTCGTTGCGGGGGATGCGGGGTCTGGCCGGCGTCCCGTCGTACGTCGTGATGCAGCCCACCACCCTCTGCAATCTGGATTGCGCGTACTGCTATCTGCCGTTGCGCGCGGCGGACCGGCGGATGCCGGTGGCGGTGGCGGAGGCGGTGGCCGCCTCGGTGAACCCGTGGGCCGCCTCCGGGCGGTTCTCGGTGGTCTGGCACGGCGGGGAGCCGCTCGCGGCGGGCCGGGAGCGACTGGCGGCGCTGATGGCGCCGTTCGCCGCCGAGGTGGAACACCACGTGCAGACCAACGCCACGCTGATCGACGACGCGTGGTGCGAGTTCTTCGTGACGCACCGGATCCGGGTCAGCGTCAGCGTGGACGGGCCCCGGGCGCGTAACGGGGACCGGGTCACCCGGGCCGGTCATCCGGCGTACGACCGGATC
The DNA here is from genome assembly GCF_004307965.1 of Verrucosispora sp. SN26_14.1. Lineage (NCBI taxonomy): Bacteria > Bacillati > Actinomycetota > Actinomycetes > Micromonosporales > Micromonosporaceae > Micromonospora > Verrucosispora sp. SN26_14.1. Next base: position 12,760 of record NZ_SISL01000013.1, read on the forward strand.
GTGCGGGGTGTGGCGACGCTGCGCCGGCACGACCTGCCGTTCTCGGCGCTGGCCGTGGTGAACGACCCGTCGCCGGAGCGGGCGGCGGAGTTGTACGCCTACTTCCTCGACCTCGGGTGCGAGGTGCTCGGGGTCAACATCGAGGAGACCGAGGGCGTCAACACCCGTGACAACGCTCACGACGCCGCCGCGGTGACCGGTTTCTGGGCCGAGCTGGTCGCGGCCTGGCGACGCGAGCCACGGATCCACCTGCGGGAGGTCGAGTGGTCGCTGCGGTACGCCGCCGCGGTCCTGGACGGCACGGCGGACGACCTGTTGCCGGCCAGTCTCGACCCGATCCCCACCGTGGCGTACGACGGCGCGGTGGTCGTGCTCTCACCGGAGCTGGCCGGATTCACCGATCCGCGCCACGGCGACTTCAGCAGCGGGAACGTCCTGGCCACACCGTTGCACTCGATTCTCGCCGGTGCGGCCGGCACGGGCTGGGTCGGTGAGTTCCTGAGCGGGGTGGAAGCCTGCCGCTCGTCCTGCCCGTACTTCGGTTTCTGTGGCGGAGGCCACGCGGCCAACCGCTACTTCGAGCTGGGCCGTTTCGACGGTACGGAGACCGAGCACTGCCGCAACAGCAAGATCCGCCTACTGGAGGGAGTGTTGGATCATGCCCGAGACCACAGGTCACCGGGAGCCCGAGCGGGTGACGGGTAACGAGGCCGACCGGGTCACCGACCGGGTGCGGGAGGCCGCTGCCGGGCTCACCGCACTGCTCCAGGAGGCGGAGGCCGCACGACGGCTACGAGCGGAGGTGGCGGGCGGCGACGGGGCGAGCGCGGTCTGCGCCTGGAACCACTTCGAGAACATCCCGACGTTCTACAACTGGAACAACCGGCCTCGCTGACCGGCCGGAGTCGAGGGCCCGCCACGTTCCCGGATTACCTCCGGGCGTGGCAGGCCCTTGAGCGTCGGGTGGTACGCCGCCGCGTGCCGGGCACATACGTGAGCACGCGGGGAGTTACCGCGTGCTCGGATGTGACCGGGGGTCAGCGGGTGGGACGGACCCAGGTGTCCGGGTCGTCCTCGGCGTGGTCCTCATCATCGTCGACGTACTCTTTGTCGTCGTCGAAATGGTGGTCCGACTTGCCGCTGCCGCCGAGTTCTCGCTGCAAGGCGGCGAGGTCGGTGTTCGGGGAGTGATACTTCAGCTCCCGGGCCACCTTTGTCTGCTTGGCCTTAGCACGGCCGCGCCCCATGGCTCGACCCCCTCGCACAGAATGCGGGGCAGCCCGAAGGCGGGCCCCGATGACGTCAGGCATCTCTCGTGGCTCTTACGGTACATGGGGATGCCACCGTTCGGCACCTCGGGTTACCGCTGACCGCCGCCGCGCGTGGCGGTCAACCGGTCGTCACCCATTGTACCCGGTAAGGAGCGATGCCGGGAACGGTCCTGACACGGGGTAAAACTCCATGAACGCGTCGTATTTTCAGTTTAGCCGGATGCGCCCGTTGAGGGCGGGAGCAACGCGGCCCGCCCTCAACGTTCGGCGAGGTCACCGCAGGTGGATCGCGCGCAGCCGGCCGATGTCGGCCATCCGCCGCTCCGCCAGCCGGTCGGCCGCCACGGCGGGCGGGACACCGTCGGTGTCGGCGAGCCGGAGGATCTCCCGCGTGGTGTCGAAGATGCGGGTCGCCCGCAGCTTGGCGCGGTCGAAGTCGAAGCCCTCGATCTCGTCCGCGACCTGGATCACACCACCGGCGTTCACCACGTAGTCCGGCGCGTAGAGGATGCCCCGGTCGGCGAGCAGCTTCTCCACGCCCGAGTGGGCGAGCTGGTTGTTCGCCGCACCGGCGACCACCTTCGCCCGCAGCGCGCCGACCGTGTCGTCGTCCAGGGCGCCGCCCAGGGCGCAGGGTGCGTACACGTCGATGTCGGCGGCGGCCAGCGCGGACGCGTCCTCGACGAGCGTCACCTCGGGGTGGGTGGTCCGCGCCCAGTCCAGCGCGCGGGGGCTCACGTCGGTGGCCACCACCTCGGCGCCGTCCTCCAGCAGGTGACCGACCAGGTACTTGCCGACCTTGCCCAGGCCGGCCACACCGACCCGCCTGCCGTGCAGCGTGGGGACCCCCCAGACGTGCTCGGCCGCCGCGCGCATGCCCTGGAAGACGCCCCAGGCGGTGAGGATCGAGGAATCGCCGGCGCCGCCGTGCTCGACACTGCGGCCCGTGACGTACCGCGTCTCGCGGGCGATGACGTCCATGTCCGGCACGTACGTGCCGACGTCGCAGGCGGTGTAGTAGCGCCCGCTCAGCGACTCCACGAAGCGGCCGTACGCGCGCAGCAGCGCCTCGCTCTTGATCTGCTCGGGGTCACCCCAGATGACCGCCTTGCCGCCACCCAGGTCCAGCCCGGCGAGAGCGTTCTTGTACGCCATGCCGCGGGACAGGTCGAGCACGTCGGCGAGGGCGGCCTCCTCGCTCGCGTACGGGTAGAAGCGGGTGCCACCCAGCGCCGGGCCGAGCGCGGTGGAGTAGATCCCGATGATCGCCTTCAGGCCGGTCTGCTTGTCCTGGCAGAACACGACCTGCTCGTGGCCCGTGGACCCCGGGTCGTCGGAAGTGGCGAATACGCCCATGACTGGCTCCTGTGTCGGCGGGCGTCCTTGTGGGACGCGGACCTCGGTCGAGCCGGCGGGGATGCTGCCGGTGGTGCGAGCCTAGTATCGACGGGCGCTCCCCGGCCCCTCCCGGGCGTCCACGTCCCGCCCAGCGGGCGTACGCACCGGGCGTCCCGACGCCCGCGCCGTAGGGCGCGACGAGGGCGCCGGACCCCCGTTTCGGCTCGCCACGCGGTACCGGCCGGGTGACGCCGAGCAACGCTCGGCTTGCCGTTCGTGGGAGGATCGCGCCGTGCCGTCGCTCTTCGCCTCATACCTGCGCGTGTACGAGCCGCTGACCGCCTTCGATCGCGATCGTCAGGCGTACTGGCGGCGCTACGTCGAGCAGGGGCGGGCGGTGGCGCCGGTGGAGGGACCGGTACGGCAACGGACCTCGGTGATCGAGGCGCTCGGTGCCGGCTGGACCCGGCTGCCCGACCTGCCCGACGAGGCGTACGTGCTGGAGACGGACGAGACGCTGCTGGTGTGCCCGTGGAACCTGCGTATCCGGGTGGCCGAGGCCGCGCTGAGCGCCCGGGACGGGGTGCCGGCGGTGCTCGCCGACGCGTTCGTGCCGCCGGTGCTGGCCGGGCAGGCCAAGGCCGTGGTGGAGGACTGGCGCAGCGGGGCCCGGGTGCTGGAGCACGGCGTACCCCGGGTGCACGAGCAGATCGCCACCTGGGGGGTGCCGCTGCGCTGGTTCGTGCTCTTCGAGGCGCAGGAGCGTCACCACGTGACCGCACCGGAGCGTCGTGCGTTGCGCTTCCGGACGGAGATCTCGAAGGCCCGTCGCCGGTCGTCGCGTGCGCTGTCGGTGCTGCGCAAGTCGGTGGGGGAGGCGCCCATCACCGAGGCGGTCGAGGAGGCCGCCCGGTGGCTGGAGGAGTTCCACCCCCGCTCGGTGGTGGAACTGGACTACGGGGGTCTGGTCGAGTTGCTCTCCGACGAGACGCTCGCCGAGGACGACTCGGCGGAACTCGTCGCCACGGGACTCGCCGGACTGTCGCGTGGTGAGGCCGAGGAGGCGTCTGCGGCGTACGACAAGCTCGTTGCGCGCTGGCGGGCCGTGCAACTTCTAGAACGCTGCAACTAGTCCGCTTTTGCCCAAATTTCGGGCTGCAACATGAGGCGTGCTCGTAGTTGTTGCGTCACGAACCGTGACTATGAGTCCGAATAAGGTACTTTCTGGCGTGTAATAGTCGTATAAATCGGGCATGGTTCATCCGTCCGTCTAGGGACGTTCGGCCGTTCGGCCCATGTCGGACATCGGGGACTAGCCGGACCATGGGAGACGCGTCGGCCGGCGGGACCCCGGCCGATGTCTCTACATGTGGAGGAGTGACCGATGGCATCGCGAACGCACGAACCAGAGCCGCTACTCACACCGGCCGAGGTGGCGTCGATGTTCCGTGTCGACCCGAAGACGGTGACCCGCTGGGCGAAGGCCGGCAAGCTGAGCGCCATCCGGACCCTGGGCGGCCACCGCCGGTATCGCGAGTCCGAGGTCAGGGCGCTGTTGCAGGGGCAGATCCCGCAGCAGCGTCAGGGGGACTGACCGGCTGGTAGATAGCAGAGACACCACGAAGGGCGACGGATTCTCGAATCCGTCGCCCTTCGACATGTCCCGACCCGGCGGCCGGGTCGGCGTACCGGCCTCAGCCGGTCAGCTCGACCCGGATCCCCACCGTGCCGCCGGTGCCCCGGCGGAGTCGGCTGCCGAGCAGCGTCAGCCGCCCGATCACTCGGTACTTCTGCTTGATCAGCCCCCGGATGCGATCGGTCGCTCCGGGGTCGTAGAGGCTCGCCCGGGCGGGCACCGCCTCGCCATGGGGTCGACCGCGCACGTCGCACGGCGCCACCGTGACATCCCCACTGCGCCGGATCCGCTTCACCTTGCCGGCATCCGCCGCAGACCACACCGCCAGGGCGTCGCCGTCGCGTACCGCCCAGACCGGGGTCGGCACCGCGCGGCCGTCCTTGCGGAAGGTCGTGAGGAGTATGTACTTCTCCGCCGAGAGGCGGTCCAACGTGGTCACGCCGCCCAGGATACGGGCGTCGCGCGCGACTGAGCAGCCCGTTAGCGTTAAGGACGTGACGGGGGAACCACGGATCGGTGACGTCTTCGGAGAACTGCTGCGCGACGCGCTGGCGGTGGCGACCGGGGTCGGTCCCCGGCCGCTGGCCGGCGGGCGGCTGCCCCGACCGGTCATCGAGATCATCGAACGGGACGACGGGCTGGTCAACGGCGCGCCCGCCGCCCACTACCTGGCCGGGCCGCAGGAGTGGCAACCACACGACCACCGGGCCGTGGACCGGGTGCGGGGCGCGACACTGGACGTCGGCGTCGGCGGCGGCCGGATCGCGCTGCTGTTGCAGGAGCGCGGCGTACCCGTGACCGGGCTGGACGTCTCGCCCGGCGCGCTCGCGGTGTGCCGTCGTCGGGGCGTACGCGATCTGGTGCACGGCACGGTCGACGAGCACTGCGCCGACGGGCGGCGCTACGACACGTTCCTGTTGCTCGGCAACAACCTGGGCCTGTTCGAGGGTCGGGAGCGCGCACCCGCCTTCCTGGCGGCCCTGGCCGCGATGGCCAACCCCGGGGCGCAGGTGATCGCGCACGGCACCGACCCGTACGGCACCACCGATCCGCTGCACAGCCGCTACCACGAGCGCAACCGTCGACGGGGCCGCCTCGGCGGGCAGCTCCGGCTGCGGCTGCGCTACCGCGAACTCGGTACGCCCTGGTTCGACTACCTGGTCTGCTCGCCGGCCGAACTCGCCGAACTGGTCCGGGGCACCGCATGGCGACTGACCGACGTGGACGACCGGGACGCCCCGTACTACCTCGCCACCCTGCGCCTGAGCTGAGCGCCGAAGGCCGCCTGAGCTGAGCGCCTGGGCGCCCTGAGCTGAGCGCCTGGGCGCCGCCGGATGTTAGGAAGGGTCCCCTGCTATGCCGTAGGCGTTAGCAGGGGACCCTTCCTTGCTCCGAAGGCTTAGACCTGGACGGTCGGGGGGAGCTGCTCGGGCGGCAGGCCGCCGTCGCCGTCGACGACCTCGTCGGGCTGACCGTCCTCGTCGATGTCGACCATCGTGACGTCCACCTTGCCGTCGCCGTCGGTGTCGAACTGGAACAGGTCGGCCTTGCCGTCACCGTCGGTGTCGACCACCCAGACGTCGGTACGGCCGTCGTTGTTGGTGTCGGCGCGCAGCAACTCGATGCGCTCGTCGCCGCGCGTCTCGACGGTCTCCTGGGTGCCCGAGTCGCCCGTGGTCTCCGGTGCCTGGCTCATCTGTTCGTCCTTCCCTTTGGCTGTCGGCGGTCTGTACCCGATCCCGTCCGCCCCCACGCATCGGGCCCGGTCGGTGCTGCATAGGGTCGCAGCATGACTGAGCGGAGCGTACGGGCCGGTTGCGGCGTGGCGGCGATCCCGCGCGTCGACGGCGTCGGAGAGCGTGTCGTCGTCACCCTGCGGTGGTGGCACCATGACTGAACGATTCGTGGTGGTGGGTGCCGGCACCATGGGCCTCGGCATCGCGTACGTGGCGGCCGGCGCCGGCCACACGGTGGAACTGGTCGAGGTGGACCGGGAACGCGGTGCGGAGGCAATGATCCGGCTCGCCGAGCTGTGGGACCGGGGCGTCCGGCGCGGCAGGTTGACCGTGGCGCAGGCCGCCGCGAACCAGGAACGCGTCACCCTGCGGGCGGGCCTGGCCGAGGTGGCTGCGGAGCCACAGGTGATCGTGGAGGCGGTGCCGGAACGGCTCGACCTGAAGCGGGCCGTGCTGGCCGAGGCGGAGGCGCTGCACCCGGCCCTACTGGGCAGCAACACCTCCAGCATCCCGATCGCCGAGCTGGCCCAGGGACTGCGCCGGCCCGAGCGCTTCTGCGGGCTGCACTTCTTCAACCCGGTCTGGGCGATGGCGCTGCTGGAGATCGTGGTCGGCGCGGCCACCGCGCCGGAGACCACCGCCGCCGCCGTCACGCTCGCCACCCGGCTGGGCAAGGACCCCGTGGTGGTACGCGACATGCCGGGCTTCGCCACCTCCCGGCTCGGGGTGGCCCTCGGTCTGGAGGCGATCCGGATGGTCGCCGACGGGGTGGCCGACCCGGCCGACATCGACAAGGCGATGGTGCTCGGCTACCGGCACCCGGTCGGGCCACTGGAGCTGACCGACCTGGTGGGTCTGGACGTACGCCTCGACATCGCCCGCACCCTCCAGGCCGCGTACGGGGACCGGTTCGCGCCGCCACCGCTGCTGACCGAGATGGTGGCGGCCGGTCGGCTGGGCAAGAAGTCGGGGCAGGGCTTCTATCACTGGGTCGACGGTGTGCGTACGGACGGCACGGCGCGGCCTGAGACGGGCGAGGGGACGCCGGGCGCGGCTTCCGCCGGCCGGACGGGCGCGGTCCGATGAGCGGCGGGCTGCGGGTCGAGGAACGCCCGGACCGGCTGGTGGTCACACTGGACCGGCCGGAGAAGCGCAACGCCATCGACGCCGACCTGATCGCCGCGCTGCACGAGGTCTGCGCCGACCTGGAGGCCCGTCCCCGGATGCTGTTGCTGACCGGCGGCACCGACGGGATCTTCGCCGGTGGGGCGGACATCGGTCAGCTACGCGAGCGGGGCCGCCTGGATGCGCTGGCCGCGATCAACTCGGCCGCCTTCGCCCGGATCCGGGCGCTGCCGATGCCGACCGTGGCGGCCGTCGACGGTCCTGCTCTGGGCGGTGGCGCCGAGCTCGCGTACGCCTGCGATCTGCGGGTCTGCACCGAGCGGGCGGTCTTCGGCCAGCCGGAGGTGCGGCTCGGCATCCTGGCCGGTGCCGGCGCGACGCACCGGCTGCCGGCGCTGGTCGGTGAGGCTCGGGCCAAGGAACTGCTGTTCACCGGTCGCCGGGTGGACGCGGCGGAGGCGTCCCGGATCGGACTGGTCAACCGGGTGGTGGCGGGGCCGGAGGAGTTGCTGCCGGCGGCCCACGCGCTGATCGACGAGATGGCGAAGGGCTCGGCGCTGGCGCTGCGGCTGACCAAGCTCGCCGTGGACGCACCGCCCGCCGCCCATCCGCACCTGGACCTGGTCAGCCAGGCGGTGCTCTTCGAGGACGACGAGAAGTACCGCCGGATGACGGATTTCCTGGACCGGCGTCGCGGTCGCTGAGACCGACCGCAGAGACCACGACGGCCGCACCGGAACCCTCCGGTGCGGCCGTCGCTGTCGGATCGGTCAGCGGCCCAGCGCGGCCAGCGGCACGTCGGCGTCCGCCAGCGCCCGGATCACCGCGGCCGACTCGCTGAAGCCGATGAGAAGTACGGCGTCGGCACCGAAATCCTTGATCTGCTTGGCACCGTCACTGAAGTTGATCGGTGCGGCGTCGGCACCCTCGCCCGGCTCGTAGCCGAGCAGCGTCACCTTGTCGCCGCCGAACCCGGCCCGCTCCAGTTCGGCTCGGACGGCCTCTTGGAGGCCCTCGCCGTAGGCGTCCTTACGGGCCACGATGGCGATCTTCTGCGGCCCGTCGCGGAGGATCACGTCGGCCAACGCCCGACCCTGGAGGCTGTCCGGCGGCGCGGTACGGAAGTAGAGGCCCTTGTCCTCCGCGTCGGTCAGCGACGCGGCGGTGTTCGACGGGGAGAAGAGGATGCGGCCGGCCGCCACCACGTCCGGCAGGACGGCGGCTGAGATACCGGAGGCGCCGGCCCCGATGATCACGTGCACCCCGGCACCGACGTGGCTGGCGACCGTCCGCTTGGCGACCGTCGGGTCCGTGCCGTCGTCGCCGTCGATCCAGACCACGTCCTCGTCGAGCACACCGCCGGCCGCGTTGATCTCCTTGATCGCCAGGCCCACACCGGCTGCGATCGGCGGGTACGCCAGGGCCAGGTCGCCGGTCTTGGGCAGCAGACCGCCGAGGACGAGCGGCGCGCCGCTGGGCTGCTGGCTGCCACGCGGCGGCGCCTTCGTGCTCGCCGCCGACTCGTCCCCGGCGCCGACGAACTCCGTCTTGGCGTCGTTGAGCTGCTGGTTGTCGAAGTGCAGGGTGGCGTAACTGGCGGTGGCGGGCTCACCGGCGTCGGTGAACCCGGCGCGGGTGATCGACACGCTGCGGTACTCGATGTCGTCGCCGTCGCGGGCCAGCCGCAGGCACTGGGCGGGGGTCTCGCAGCGGGTGCCCTCGTTGGTGACGCCGACGATCTGCCGGGCGATGGCCGCCGGGTTGGTGCTGCCGGCGAGTTCCGTCGCGAGCGCGCTGATCACCACCGCGTCGTACGCCTCGGCGGCGTAGAGGAAGTCGTTCAGCCCCGGGTCCATGGACCGGAGCCGGTTCTTGAAGTCCTCCGGCAGCGGAGTCAGGGGAGTGGTGCCCTTCATGCCGTCGACGAGGTTGGCGCGATCCTGCAACTCTTCCGGGTACGAGTTGAGCATGTTGCCGTCCGTACCGTAGAGGCGCACCTGGTCGGCGCCCGCCTCCTCGGTCTGGTCGTTCCCGCACGCGCTGGTGGCGAGCAGGAGGGTGGCGCAGGTGGCCATGATGGCCGCCCGCAAGCCGCGTGACATGTGCATCGTCGTCCTTCCTACGGCGAAGGTCCGCTGCGCAGACTAACGTGCCGTGACGCACGGCGGGACCGTGGAGGCGTGTCTATCCGCAGGTCGCCCTCCCTAATTACGGAGAGTTACCATCGGTGGTCGCTTGACCGGGCCCCCTACCGTGCGGTGGGTGACCGACTCGCCACAGCAGACGTACGACGACGCCTCCGCCATCCTCAGTTCGGCGCTCGACGGCGACTCCGACGGTGTGGTCGGGACATTCGACGCGGTGGTGGACCGGGCCGGCCTCGTCGGGGCGTACGACGTGGCGTGGTGCCTGGCCGCGACGATGGTCGGTGATCCGGTGCCGCCCGGCGCCTGCGCGCTCGACTTCCCCGAAATCGACCAGGCCGAGTACGACGCCCGCTGGGTGGCCCGTTTCGTCAGCGCGTACGCCAACTCGGACCTGGACACCGCCCGTGCCCTGTTCGGTGCGGCGGTCGCCGACGGGCTGCTGCCGGAGTGCCTGCTGACCCTCGCCGGTTCGACGGTGGCCACCCTGCGGCACCGGTCCGCCTGAGCCGCAGCGCCCGGCGGCACCGGTCCGCCTGAGCGACAACGGCAGCCCGTTCAGGTGCCGGACTGGACCACCGTGGTGGCGTACCGGGACAGCAGCTCGTGCCAGCCGGCGGTCAGCGCCTGCCGGTAGCCCTCCGCAGCCTGGCCGTGCCGGTCGAAGTGCCGGTGCGCGACCTCGACCAGGGTGCCGGAGCCTTCCGGCGTGAACAGCACCTCGACCTCGCTGGCCTGCGCCGGATCGGGCACCGGGGCGCGGTCCGCCCCGATCTGCCAGGTGAACACCAGACGCCGGGGCGGATCCCAGGTCAGCACCCGGCCCCAGTCGCTGCGGAAGCCGTAGGGGCCGATCTCATAGAGCATGCCGCCGGCCTGCAGCTCCATGCCAAGCTCGGCCAGGGCCTCCGGGCCGGACCAGGTGTACTCCATCACCCACCAGTCGGCGAGCCTGCTGGTGAACACCGCGTAGGCCTGCTCGGGGGCGGCCGGGACGACCAGGGCGCTGTGGATCGTGAACCGCTCGTGATCCTGTCGGATGTCGATCGGATCAGTAATCCCCTGTCCCATAGGCCCGGACCATACCGGCTCATGCCCGCGTGCGCAGCTTCCCGCAAGGCCGAGACCTGCCGGAAGATCCGCTTACGGGTCGATTCCGGTCCGCCACGGACATCGGCGGATGGCGGCCTCCGGAGCGGGTATCCGCGGCGCGATGCCGCCGGGGTGGTCCAGGGCGGTGGGGCGGAGCGGAGAGCATGGGCGAACAGCCGCAGGCGTCGGTACCCGGGTCCGGACAACCGCACGAGCCGCGCCTCGGGACGGGGCACCGGGACCGTCCCGGCGCAGGCGGCGGCGAGCCGGCACGGGTGGAGCCGGACGTCCTGTTGGACGTGCCGAGGGTGTCGGTCGACTCGCTCCGGCTCTCCGTCGACGGATTGGAAGCCGACCTCTCCCTGCGGGCCCGGGTGGCCGGTCTGCTGGAGGTCGACGCCGGTGCCCGCATCCGCCTGGAGGGTGTGGACCTGGACGTCACCGGGGTGCAGGCCCAGGCTCTGCTCAAGGTACGCCTGGAGAAGCTGGTCACGATCCTCGACCGCGCGCTCACCACGATCGACCACCACCCCCAGGTGATCGACGCGTCCCGCCGGTCGAGAGATGCGAGGGACGAGCACCCCGGCCCCCCGCCGACCAGACCCACTGACAGTTCGCTGGGCGGGTACGCCACGGACCGTACGGGTGGATCACCGGCCGGTCGGGGTGCGGGGCGCGAGGGCCAGGCCGTCGGTCGGACCGCCGACGGGGTCGGTGAGGTGCCGGAACCCGGGATCGGACCACCGGGCGGAGCCACCGACGACCTCGGACAACAGGTGGGGGCGATCGGGGCGGTGGCCGGCAGGGCACGTGGCGACGCCGGTGCCGGCCCGGACCGGACGAGGCCACGCGACATCCAGCGGGACGGGCAGCGGGAAAGGTCGCAGGACGGGCCGCGTCACACCCCGCCGGGCGGGGCCGGGACGGAGCCGGGAGCGGGCACCACCGAGCCGAACGGACCCGAGCCGTCGGCGGCCCGGCAGTTGGCCGAGCAGACCGGGGAGAGCATCCTGCAGGCGGGGCGCAGCGTGTGGGACGCCATCCAGAGCGGATTGGCACAACGTCGCCAGGACGGCTGAGCGGCGTTACCGGGGAAAGCAAAACACCGACCGGCGTTTCCGCTGGTCGGCGTTGCTGTAGCCCGGCGAAAGGCTATGTGGCCAGGGGCGGGGTCGAACCGCCGACCTTCCGATTTTCAGTCGGACGCTCGTACCAACTGAGCTACCTGGCCGTGGTGCTCGGCTCATGCTACCCGTCCCACCGGGTCCCCGTCGGGAGGGTCACATGCCCCGATACGCAGAACGCCGCGCGAGGTGCGCGGCGTCAGCGCTTGCGGTCCTGACGGGACTTGAACCCGCGACCTCCGCCTTGACAGGGCGGCGAGCACTCCAACTGCTCCACAGGACCTAGCTGGTGTTGCATTCGACCGAAGTCGAACCGTGCCCCCAACGGGATTCGAACCCGTGCTACCGCCTTGAAAGGGCGGCGTCCTGGGCCGCTAGACGATGAGGGCGGCCCCGCTATCATTGCACATTCGCAACGTGAGCGGACTTGCTCCCATCCGGCCCCGCCGGAGGCTTGGAAAGCATACGTGATGTCTCACCGGTCGGCCAAACCGGTGTGGCTACCGCCGCAACGTCTCGTAAAAGTGCAGCTCAGAACGGGTCTATCCGAGCTTGGTGATGCCGAGGTCGCGCTTCAGGGCGGCGATCACCCTGGTGCAGGCGGCGAGCGTGGCGGCCCGATTGCCGCCTCCGTCGTGCAGCAGCACCACCGCGCCGGGCTTGGCGCTGCGCTTCACCCGCTTCTCGATCGTGGCGGCGGTCGGCTTGGCCCAGTCCTGCGGGTCCACCGTCCAGTGCAGCGACCGCATGTCCAGCTTCTTGGCGACCCGCACCACCTCGGCGGTCCACCGGCCGCCGGGCTGGCGGTAGAACGGGATCTCCGCGTCGGGCACCGCCCGCCGGATCTCCTTGTTCGTCCGGACCAGGTCGGCGCGGATCTCGGCGACCGGCCGCCGGGCGAGGTCGAGGTCGTGGTTCCAGCTGTGGTTGCAGAGCTGGTGCCCCTCCCGGACGATCCGCCGGAGCAGGTCGGGATGCTTGCGGACCTGGGCGCCGACCACACAGAAGGTGGCGGTGACGCCCGCCTTCTTCAGGCGGTCGAGCACCTTGGGCGTCCAGGTCGGATCGGGTCCGTCGTCGAAGGTGAGAGCCACCCCCTCGGCCCCGGTGGTGCGGACCAGCCCGGCCGGCAGCTTGGCCGGCAGGGCCCGCAGTGGGGGCTTGGGCGGGGCCAGCGTCGGTGACGGCGAGGGCTCCGGGGGCAGGGCGGCCGACGGAGGAGGGCTGGACGGGGTGGTCGCCTGGGGCGACTCGCCGCCACCGCCGCAGCCGGTCACCAGGAGGACCAGGCTCGTGACACACGCGAGCAGGACACGGGTACGCATCGTTCGCTCCCGAGAGGGGTTCGGGTTCGACGGACTGCCCGACGCTAGTTCACCCGATTTGAGTAGACAAACGCCGGGTCAGGACGCCACCGCTTTCCGTGCCGACCTAATGCCGTGAACCCCTATGGAAGCCTGCAAAGGCCCCGAAATTTCTCTCAGGATGCGGCCGAACGGTCGAGCGAGTCGCGTACGGCGACGATGAGCGAGACCGCTTCGGTCAGGTCGATCGGCCGGACCACCCCGGCCGGCAGACTCTCGGCCCGCCACCCCGGTCCCGCCGCGAGGACCAGCAGCGGTCGACGCGGAACGGTCAGCAAGGCGCTGAGCTGGGTGGCATCGGCCGTGGCCCGGGTGTGCGACCAGACCACCACGGCGGCCGGTCCGGTCCGGTCGATCGCGTCCAGCAGCGCCCTCACCGGGACCCGGGCGCCGAGCATCCGGTGCGCGACACCGGCCTCGGCCAGCGCGGCGGCCAGCGCCTCCAGGGGCAGGCTGTGCTGCTCCTCGTCGGCGCAGGACAGCAGGATGCGCGGCGGCCCGAGGACGGGACGGGTGGCCGCCGCCAAGGCGAACGCCGCCGAGACACAGCGCGACAGCAGATGCTCCACCTCGATCAACACGTCTGTCGCGGCGTGCCGTTGCCCGATGCCGGCGAGCACCGGGCGCAGCAGCCTGTCCCAGGTGCCGATCACACCCTCGGTGGCCAGGCTGCGTGAGATCGCCTCGTTGATCGCGACCGCGTCCAGCCGCATCGCGGCACGCGCCAGGCCGCGCGCTGCCGGACCGGCGCGGCCCACCGGAATGGTGTTGCCTCCGCCGTCCCGCGCGGTCCTCGACCGGGCGACACCACCCGCCGCCGTGGCGGGAGCCTGCCGGGCCCATCGCGCCGCCTCCGCCGGACTGAGCCCCTCGCCGGTGAGCCGTCGCATGACCTCCAGCCGGGCGAGGTCGGCCGTCGTGTAGCGGCGGTGGTGTCCGGGTACGTGCTCGCTGGGCCCGAGGCCGTAGCGCTGGTGCCAGGTGCGCAGCGTGGTCACCGCGACGCCGAGTCGTCGGGCGACCGCCCCCGCGCTCAGTGCCTCATCGGCCACCCGGCCGCTCCGGCCCGTCGCCGGCCGGGGCCGAGGGGTGGAGCAGACGGTCCACCACGCCGACCAGCCACGGCGCGTACGCGTCGGGGTCACGGTCGAGCTCGGCGGCCAGTGCCGCAGGGTCGACCCAGCGCAGCTCGGCGACCTCCGCAGGCTCGGGACTCAGTGGTGTGTCCGGCGAGAACTCGCCACGCAGGACGTGGTCGTACTCGACTTCGACCCGACCCGTGGACGGGTCCTCGGCGCGGTACACGTGCACGCCGACCTCGGTCAGCACCACCGGGCCGACGCCGAGTTCCTCGTGTAGCCGGCGGTTGGCGGACTCGGCCACGTCCTCACCGGGCTGCGGGTGACCACAGCACGTGTTGGCCCAGCGCAGCGGGAACCGTGTCTTCGCCGCAGCCCGACGCTGGAGGAGGATCCGGCCGTCCGGCGAGACGAGCAGCACGGAGAAGGCACGGTGCAGTTGACCGGGGGTCTGGTGGGCGGCGGACACGGTGGCCGACCCGATCCGTCGGCCCGAATCGTCGACCAGCTCGACCAGGTGGGCTTCCCGCGACAGTGACATCAGAGCCATCCTTCGTTCAGCGGCCACGGCCGGTGATGCGACCGGCGGCCAGCTTGCCCGAGATGAGCACCATGGGAACCCCGACGCCGGGCTGCGTGCCCGAGCCGACGAACACCACGTTGGACAGCGACGGGTGCAGGTTCGACGGGCGGAACGGACCGGTCTGGAACAGGGTGTGCGCGGCGGCGAACGGCGTGCCGGCGGCCATGCCCTGCTCCGCCCACTCGGCCGGGGTGACCGCCCGGAGCACCTCGACGCCGTCGCCGAAGCCGACGTAGCCGCGTTCCTCAAGGGTGGCGACGAGCTGGTCGGAGTAGCGGGCGGTGAGGTCGCCGCGCCACTCGAAGGGTGCCCGCTCCAGGTTCGGCACCGGGGCGAGCACGTAGTAGGTGTGCCGTCCGGCAGGCGCGACCGCCGGGTCCGTCCGGCTCGGGTTGGTGACCAGCAGGGACGGGTCGCTCATCAGCTCACCGCGTCGGATGACCTCGTCGAACGTGCCCTTCCAGGAGCGCCCGAAGTGGATGTTGTGGTGCGCGATGCGCCGGTAGCCCTGGGTCGAGCCGACGTGCAGCACGACGCAGGACGGCGAGTAGGTCAGGCGGCGTTGCCGGGTCGCCGGCAGCAGGTCGCGGTAGGCCACCGGCAGGTCGGGGTTGAGGACCACGACGTCGGCGGGGACGAACTCGCCGTCGGCGGTCAGCACGCCGGTGGCCCGGCCGTGGGCGGTCTCCACCCGGGTCACCGTGGTGCCGTACCGGATCTTGACGCCGTGCTTCTCGGCGGCGCCGGCCAGCCCGCGCGAGACCGCGTGGATGCCGCCGCGCGGGAAGAAGACCCCGGCGACCGAGTCGAGGTACGCGATGACCGCGTAGATGGCCAGCGCGTCGTGCGGGGCGAGGCCGGCGTACATCGCCTGGAAGGAGAAGATGCGCCGGGTACGCGGGTCGCGGAAGAACTGGTCGATCTTGGTCTGGAGCCGCCGGAAGGCGCCGGTGGCGACCAGCTTGAGCAGGTTGGCGGTGAGCAGGTCGGTGGGGGCGTCGAGGTTGCGCTCGATGAAGTCGGCCCGCTCCAACCGCCACAGGTTCCGTGCGAAGTCGACGAACCGCAGGTAGCCGTCGGCCTCGCGGGGCCCGCAGACCCGGGAGATCTCCGCCGCCATCCGGGCGGTGTCGGTCAGCACGTCGAGCGTGGAGCCGTCCGGGTAGTAGGCGCGGTACGCCGGGTCGAGCGGCATCAGGTCGACCCAGTCGGACAGCTCCTCGCCCACCGCGCCGAGCGCCTCGGCGATCAGGTCGGGCATGGTGAGCACGGTGGGGCCGGTGTCGAACTCGTAGCCGTCCACGCTGAGCCGTCCGGCCCGTCCACCCGGCACCGGCTCACGTTCCAGCAGGGTCACCTGCCGCCCGCTGCCCGCCAGGTGCAGTGCGCAGGCCAGGCCGCCGAGGCCCGCTCCGACGACCACGACCTGATCCGTACGCCCGTCCACGGTTCGCACCGAGAACCTCCCCATCATGCTCTCCGGTGGGTGGCCACAGTCGCGAGACCGGCCAACGCCACCCGTGCCGTCTCGTCCACGGCGACGGTGTCGAGCGCCGCCAGGGCCTGGTCGACCCGCTCGTCGATCATCCGCTCGATCCGGTCCACCGCGCCGGTGTCCACCACCACCTCAGCCAGCCGGGCGACCTGGGGCGTGCTGACCGGGTCGCCGGTGCCGTCCAGTTCCCGCAGCTGCGTCGGAGTGGCCATCTCCCGCGCCAGCACGAGCAGCGCGGTCGGCTTGCCGGTGCGCAGGTCGTCGCCGGCCGGCTTGCCGGTGGTGGCCGGGTCGCCGTAGACGCCGAGCAGGTCGTCGCGGAGCTGGAACGCCTCGCCGACGCAGAGGCCGTAGGCGGTGTACGCCGCGGTCAGGCGGCCGTCGCCGGTCACGCCGGCCAGGCTGGCGCCGAAGAGCAGCGGACGCTGGACCGTGTAGCTGGCGGTCTTGTAGCGGGCCACCCGCAGGGCCCGGTCGACCGACCAGCTCGCCGGGTCGGCCTCGCCGAGGATGTCGAGGTACTGCCCGGCGACCGTCTCCACCCGCATCCGGTCGTACCCGCGGCGGACCGCGAGCAGCCGGTCCGGGGGCAGGACGGTGCGCGAGAGCAACTGGTCGGCCCAGACCATGCAGAGGTCACCGATCAGCACCGCGACGGCCTCCCCGAAGCGGCCGGAGTCGCCGTTGCGGCCGGCGGCGGCGTGCTGGGCGGCGACCGCCATGTGTGCGGTGGGTCGGCCGCGACGGGTGGCGGACGCGTCCATCACGTCGTCGTGCACCAGCGCGAAGGTGTGCAGCAGTTCCAGGGTGGCCAGTGCGGGCAGCACCGGGGCCAGCGGTTCGTCGCCGCCCACCGCGCCGCGCCATCCCCAGTAGGCGAAGGTCGGTCGGACCCGCTTGCCGCCGACGAGGACGTAGTCACGTGCCGTTGCGGCGAAACCACCCATCGCCGCGTCGATTTCGGCCAGCGCGTCGACCTCGGCGTTCAGGAAGTCGGTGAGGGTCTCATCGACGGCGGCGACGAGATCCCGGGTGTAAGCGGCCAGAACGGCCCGGATCGGATCGTCGTTCCCGACCGGCTGCTCAGGCCCCACGCGAAGCAGGTTACCGGTAAGTCGGTCGCTGGCCATGCGGCTGAGCGTACCCTAAGGTTTCAAGTTGCGTCGATTGGTGCGTCGATTTTCGAGGAGGGCTCGTGGAGACGGATCTCAGTGCCGCCTACGAGAGGTGCCGTGAGCTGCACAAACGCCACGGGCGTACCTACTATCTCGCCACCCGGCTACTACCCGCATGGAAACGGCGTCATGTGCACGCCTTATATGGATTCACTCGGTACGCGGACGAGATCGTCGACCAGACAGAGGAGCTGCCACCGCCGGCGCGTGCCGCCCGGCTGGACGACTGGGGCGGCCGGTTCATCGCCGGACTGCACGGCGAGCAGGTCGACGACCCGCTGCTCCCGGCGGTGCTGCACACCATCGCCGTGTTCGACCTGGACCGGGAGGACTTCGCCGCGTTCCTCAAGAGCATGGCGATGGACCTGACCGTGACCTCCTACCGCACCTACGCCCACCTGCTGGACTACATGGAGGGCTCGGCGGCGGTCATCGGCACCATGATGCTGCCCATCCTGGGCAGTTCCGCCCCGGCGGCGGCCCGGGAGCCGGCCCGTCAACTGGGCTTCGCGTTCCAGCTCACCAACTTCGTCCGGGACGTCGCCGAGGACCTGGACCGGGGGCGGACGTACCTGCCGGAGGAGGACCTGGCGGCCTTCGGCCTGACCCACGAGGACCTGCTGGCCTGCCGTGCGGCGGGACGGGCCACCGAACCGGTCCGCGAGTTGATCCGGCACGAGGTGGATCGCGCCCAGACCCACTACGCCGCCGCGGCACCCGGAGTGCTCCTGCTCGACCCCGCCTCGCAGGCGTGCATCCGCACCGCGTACGCGCTGTACGGCGGGATCCTCGACGAGGTCGCCGCCCAGGACTACGACGTGTTCGTCCGGCGGGCCACCGTGCCCCGGCGACGCCGGATGGCGGTCGCCTCGCGTGCCCTGCTCACCCCGGCCGGCACGCCGGTCGAGCTGCCCGGGCCTCGGCTGCGGTGAGCGCGCGTACCGCCGTCGTGCTGTTCACCCGCGACCTGCGGGTGCACGACCACCCTGCGCTGGCGACGACCTGCGCCGCCTTCGACCGGGTGGTGCCGTTGTACGTCCTGGACCCGGCGTTGGCCGGACTGTCGCCCAACCGCACCCGCTTCCTGCACCAGAGTCTCGCCGACCTGCGCGACGCGCTGCGGCGGCTCGGCGGCGACCTGGTGCTGCGGCACGGCGACCCGGTGGCCGAGACGGTCCGGCTGGCCGGGGAGGTGGGCGCCGAGGCGGTGGCGCTCTCGGCCGACGTCTCCCGGTACGCCACCCGGCGGGCCGACCGGCTGCGCGCCGAGTGCGACCGGCACCGGTTGCACCTGCGCTTCTTCCCGGGTCTGACGGTGGTGGAGCCGGGGGCCACGACGCCGAGCAGCGGCGACCACTACCGGGTGTTCAGCCCGTACCACCGGGCCTGGAGCGGGCAGCGGTGGCGCGACGAACTGGCCGCGCCGTCCCGGGTGTCGCTGCCGGGCGGGGTTTCGGTGGGCCGCCTGCCGGCGCTGCCCGACGGCGAGTCACCGGACGCGGCGGTGGGTGGCGAGACGGAGGCGCGGAGTCGCCTCGACCGGTGGATGCCGCACCTGGCCGAGTACGGCGACCGGCACGACGACATGGCCGGTGACGCGACCTCCCGGATCAGCCCCTACCTGCGGTTCGGCTGCGTGTCGCCGCTGACCGTGGCGAACCGGGCCGGCGACCCCGCGTCGCCCTTCGTCCGCCAGGTCTGTTGGCGGGACTTCTACTACCAGGTCACCGCCGCCTTCCCGGACATCTCCCGGAAGGTCTACCGGCGTGGCGCCACCGAGCAGTGGCGGTACGACGACGGCGCGGTCGCGGACTGGACGGTGGGCCGCACCGGCGTACCGATCGTGGACGCCGGGATGCGGCAGTTGCGGGCGGAGGGCTGGCTGCACAACCGGGCCCGCCTGATCACCGCCGGCTACCTGACCAAGTCGCTCGGCCTGGACTGGCGCGCCGGACTGGCGTTCTACTTCCGGTGGCTGCTCGACGGGGACGTGGCCAACAACTCGGGCAACTGGCAGTGGGTGGCCGGCACCGGCAACGACACCAGGCCGTACCGGGGGTTCAACCCGATCCGGCAGGCCGAACGGTACGACCCGGAGGGCGCGTACGTGCGGCGCTGGGTGCCGGAACTGGCGGCGGTGTCCGGCAAGGCGGTGCACCAGCCGTGGCGGCTGCCCGAGGCGCTCCGCCGGAGCCTGGACTACCCGCCGCCCACGGCGGCGCGCGGGGTCGATCCGGTCTGGCTGCGCTGAGACGGTCCGCGTGGCCGGGTGGTCGGCGGGCGGACGGTGCGCGATGCTGACGGCATGGCGGAGCCGGAAGTGGTGGACGTGGTCGTGCTCGGGCTCGGTGTCGGCGGCGAGGAGGTGGCCGGGCGACTCGCCGAGGCCGGTCTCACCGTGGTCGGCATCGATCGGAACCTGGTGGGTGGGGAGTGCCCGTACTGGGGCTGCATCCCGAGCAAGATGATGATCCGGGCGGCGAACGCGCTGGCCGAGGCGCGGCGGGTCGACGGGCTGGCCGGCACCGCCGAGGTCCGACCGGACTGGGCGCCGGTGGCGCAACGGATCCGCCAGGAGGCCACCGACGACTGGGACGACCGGGCCGCCGTGGAGCGGTTCACCGGCAAGGGCGGACGCTTCGTCCGGGGCAGTGGCCGCCTCGACGGACCGGGGCGGGTGCGCGTCGGCGACCAGGTCTTCCAGGCCCGGCACGGGATCGTGCTGGGCACCGGCACCGCGCCGTCGGTGCCGCCGATCGACGGGTTGGCCGGTACGCCGTACTGGACGAACCGGGAGGCCGTCGAGGTCGAGGAGCTGCCCGAGTCGGTGCTGGTGCTGGGCGGCGGGGCGATCGGCCTGGAGTTGTCCCAGGTGTTCGCCCGCTTCGGCGTACGCGTCACCGTGGTCGAGGCGTTCGACCGGGTGCTCGCGGTGGAGGAGCCGGAGGCGTCCGAGGTGGCCGCCGCCGCGCTGCGCGCCGACGGGGTCGAGATCCACACCGGGGTACGCGCGACCCGGGTCACGCACGGCCCGGACGGGTTCACCCTGCACGGCGCGGACGGCGCGGAGTTCACCGCCGAACGGCTGCTGGTGGTGACCGGCCGCCGCGCCCACCTCGACGAGTTGGGGCTGGACACGGTGGGTGTCGACGCGAGCCGGCGGTACCTGGCCGTGGACGACCGGCTGCACGTGACCGACGGGATCTGGGCGGTCGGCGATGTGACCGGCGAGGGCGCATTCACCCACATCGCCATGTACCAGGCGTCCATCGTGGTCGCCGACCTGCTCGACCACGTGCGGCGGACGGACGGCGGCGCGGATCCCAGTGGCACCTCCAGTGTGGTCGGTGGCGCGGTCGGCGTGGCCGGCTCGTTGGCGGCCACCGGGTCGAGCGGCGGGGCCGGGTCGGTGCCCCGCGCCGACTACCGGGCCCTGCCCCGGGTGACCTTCACCGACCCGGAGATCGGCGCGGTCGGCCTCACCGAGCAGCAGGCCCGGGAACGCGGCGTCAACGTGCAGGTCGGTTTCACCCCACTCGCCTCGTCCACCCGGGGCTGGATCCACCGCACCGAGGGGGCCGGGTTCATCAAGGTGGTCGCCGACGCCGACCAGGGGGTGCTGGTCGGCGCCACCTCGGCCGGTCCGGCCGGCGGCGAGGTCCTCTCCGGTCTGGCGGTGGCGGTGCACGCGGCGGTGCCGGTGGCGCAGCTCCGGCACATGATCTACGCGTACCCGACCTTCCACCGGGCGGTGTCCGAGGCGTTGCGTGATCTGAGTTCGTGATCTGACGTCACCCGTCAGTCCGCGACAAGTGGCTGTTCTGTTTTTGCAGTCTCAGGACGTAGGATTGCGGCCGTGACGAAACGGTTGACCGAGGTGGCCCGCAAGGCGGGCGTCAGCGAAGCCACCGTGAGTCGGGTGCTCAACGGCCGCGGTGGCGTGGCCGACGCGACCCGGACCGCGGTGCTCACCGCCCTGGACGTGCTCGGCTACGAGCGCCCGAGCAAGCTGCGCGGCGAACGGGCCCGGCTGGTGGGCCTGGTGCTGCCCGAGTTGCAGAACCCGATCTTCCCGGCGCTCGCCGAGGTGGTCACCGGTTCGTTGGCGCAACGCGGGTTCACCCCCGCGCTCTGTGCCCGGACGATCGGCGGGGTCTCCGAGTCGGCGTACGTGGAGATGCTCCTCGACCACCAGGTCTCCGGGGTCATCTTCGCCGGTGGCTCGTACGCGTTGGCCGACGCCTCGCACGAGCACTACCGCCGGCTGACCGATCGGGGCCTGCCGGTGGTGCTGGTCAACGCCGGCGTCGACGAGTTGGGCTTCCCCCGCGTCTCCACCGACGACGCGGTGGCGGTGGAGCAGGCGTACGGCCACCTGCGCTCGCTCGGGCACGAGCGGATCGGCCTGGTGCTCGGCCCGGAGGACCACGTGCCGTCGCGACGCAAGCTGGACGCCCTGGGGCGGGTCGCCGGCTGGGCCGACGACACCGAGTTCGTCGCGCGGTCCAGCTTCTCCATGGAGGGCGCCCGGGTCGCCGCGAGCAAACTGGTCGACCGTGGCGTGACCGGGGTGATCTGTGCCAGCGACGTGCTGGCCCTGGGCGCGATCCGCGCGGTCCGCCGGCTCGGCCGCTCGGTGCCGGGTGACGTCTCGGTGGTCGGCTTCGACGACTCCGCGTTCATGACCTGCACCGACCCGCCGCTGACCACGGTGCGCCAGCCGATCGAGACCATGGGGCAGGCCGCCGTGGACCTGCTGGTGACCCAGATCGAGGGTGGCGGCGTGTTCACCGACGAACTGCTCTTCGAGCCGGAGCTGGTGGTGCGCGGGTCGACCGCGCCCGCGCCCGGCCGCTGATCCCGCCCGCCGTCCCGGTTCGTCGGTCCCGGCCGACACCTGCCCTTCGCTGACCCCCATCCCGCGCGACCCGAGAGGCCGCCGACCGCTGCTCGCGGTCGGCGGCCTTCGTCGTGATCCCGAGCGAGGCCCATGTCTTTGTCTCTCGGCATAGTGTCGCTAAATTTCATCATCAGATCGAAACCTTGCTGAGAAGAGTCGCCCTCGCTACAGTGACTCCACTCACACCCGGCCCCCGGTCAGTCACACGGGGTCAGGACACCGATCAGCAGCAGGCATCGCGGCGGTGGCGATCACCGCGGTTCAGCGAACTTCACGGCGACACTTCGTTTTCCCGAAGGGATGGACAGATGTCCGTACCGCAGTACCGGAAGGCTGCGGCGTTGGCGCTCGTGGCCGGGCTCAGCCTCACGGCGTGCTCCACCAAGAGCGGCGACACCAGCGACGACGCGAGCGGCAAGGTCACCATCACCGTCGACTGCCAGCCGGTCGGCGCGCAGAAGGAGCTGCTCCAGAACTGGAACGAGGACGTCGCCGAGTTCCAGCGGCAGAACCCCGACATCGTGGTCAAGAGCGTCAGCGTCGGCGAGCAGTGCAACAACCCGCCGGACTTCACCGCCCGCCTGGCCGGCGGCACGGTGACCGACGTGTTCTACGGGTACATGACCGATCTCCAGCAGGTGCTCGACTCCGGCCAGGCGATGGACATCACCGAGTACGCCACCGCCGAGACGGTCCCGACCTGGGACAGCGTCGACCCGGCGCTCAAGGAGGTCTTCACCGACGGGGGGAGGCTCTACGCCGTACCGGTGAAGAACTACTCGATGGGCCTGGTCTACAACAAGGTGCTGTTCCAGCAGGCCGGGCTCGACGTGAACAACCCGCCGAAGACATGGGGCGAGGTCCGGGAGGCGGCCAGGAAGATCTCCGCGCTGGGCAGCGGGATCGCCGGCTACGCCGAGTACAGCGCCGGCAACACCGGCGGTTGGCACTTCACCGCGTTGCTCTACTCCCAGGGCGGCCAGGTGCTGACCGAGGACGGCGGCAAGGCCGCCTTCAACAGCCCGCAGGGCCGCCAGGTCCTGCAGAACCTCAAGGACATGCGGTACGGCGACGACAGCATGGGCGACCGTCAGCTGCTCCAGTGGGGTGACCTGTTGACCAACGCCGGTGCGGGCAAGGTCGGCATGTTCGTCGGCGCACCCGACACCACCCAGGCGATCGTCAGCCAGTTCCAGGGCAAGTTCGAGGACTGGGCGATGGCACCGCTGCCCGGCCAGGACGGCAGGGCGTCGGGCACGCTCGGCGGCGGCGAGGGTTACTTCTTCAAGAAGGACCTCACCCCGGAGCAGGTCGAAGCCGGTCTCAAGTGGATCGCTTACCAGAAGCTGACGCCGGGCAAGGGGCAGCTCGACTACGCCCGGGCCAAGCCGCAGAACTACCCGGTCGGTCTGCCGCAGCCGCTGCTGTTCAGCAACGGCAGCGACGCCCAGAAGCAGGAACTCGACCTGCGGAAGGCGAACGCGAACGTGGACACCGCGAACTTCGCCCTCTTCGAGGCGAACCCGGTCCCGATCAAGGGCGAGCCGCGCAACGCACAGGCGATCTACGCCGTCCTGGACGCCGCGATGTCCGGGGTGCTCACCAACCGCAACGCCGACATCGACGCGCTGCTCAAGACGGCCGAGGAGAAGGTCAACCAACTCCTCGCCGCGCAGGGCTGACCCGCACGGGTGGGGACCGGCCCGCCGGCCCCCACCCGCACCACCGCCGTACCACCCAGGTCGTCCCACCCCACCAGGAGTTGCCTTGGCGATCACCGCTGCCCCGGCCGCCACCCGAGCCCCGGGGCGAACCCCCTCACCGGCCCCGGCCGGGCCGCCTCGGTCCAGCCTCGGCCGCAAGGTCCGGGACAACCTCACCGGGCACGCGTTCCTGATCGGTGCGGTGCTCTGCTTCGCGGTCTTCTCCTGGTACCCGATGGTCCGGGGCGTGGTGATGAGCTTCCAGCGCACCCGGCGCGGCGAGACCACCTGGGTCGGCTGGGACAACTACCTGCGCATCCTCGACGACCCCAGCTTCGCCACGGCCTGGCAGAACACCTTCTACTTCACCGGTCTCGCGCTCGTCCTCGGGTACGCGGTGCCGTTCTTCGTGGCGATCCTGCTCAACGAGTTCCGGCACGCCCGGGGATATCTGCGGATCCTGGTCTACCTGCCGGTGATGCTGCCCCCCGCCTCGGCCCTGTTCCTGTTCAAGTTCTACGCGTACGACCCCGGCGACGCCGGTCTGTTCAACGCGATCCTCAAGGGACTGGGCCTGCCCACCTCGCAGTGGATGCAGTCCCCGGAGATGACCGTGCCGGCCATGGTCATCGCGTCGACCTGGATGAACATGGGCAGCGCGGTGCTGATCTATCTGGCCGCCCTGCAGAACATCCCCGGTGAGCTGTACGAGGCCGCCGAACTCGACGGCGCGGGGATCTGGCGACGCATCCGGCACGTCACCATCCCGCAGACCCGGCTGATCCTCGCCCTGCTGGCGATGCTCCAGATCGTCGCCACCATGCAGCTCTTCATCGAGCCGCTGATCCTGGCCAACGGCGCGGGCGCGGAGGACTCGGCGACCTCGGTCGCGTACCTCATCTATCAGCACGGGTTCTTCCAGAACGACCTCAACGGTGCCGCCGCACTCGGCGTGATCATGCTCGTCGTGCTGGCCGGCTTCTCCGCCGTCTACCTGCGGCTGACCGCGAAACAGGACTAGGACACCGACGCCATGGCACAGG
Organism: Verrucosispora sp. SN26_14.1; assembly: GCF_004307965.1. Lineage (NCBI taxonomy): Bacteria > Bacillati > Actinomycetota > Actinomycetes > Micromonosporales > Micromonosporaceae > Micromonospora > Verrucosispora sp. SN26_14.1. The sequence continues at coordinate 37,568 of NZ_SISL01000013.1, forward strand.
ACTCCGGCACCCGTACCCTCATCTCGCAGGCGCAGCTCCGGCGCGGCCCCGGCCGGGCGATCTACTGGACGTTGCTCGTCGTCGTGGTCGTCGGCTTCACGCTGGTCTTCCTCGGGCCGCTGTACTGGATGGTCACCGGTGCGCTCAAGTCCGGTCAGGAGATCGCGCAGACCCCGCCGTCGCTGTTCCCGCAGAACCCGCAGTGGCGCAACTACGTCGACGCGTGGCACCACCTGGCCCTGGCCAAGCTGCTGTTCAACACGTTCTACTACGCGGCCGGCGCGGTGCTGTTCCAGCTCGTCTTCGACACCGCCGCGGCGTACTCGCTGTCGAAGCTGCGGCCGGTGCTCGGCTCCGCGATCCTCGGCCTGATGCTGGCCACGCTGATGATCCCGGCGATGGTCCTGATCGTCCCGCAGTACGTGACCGTGATCGACCTGCCGATCCTGAACGTCAGCCTGCTCGACTCGCCGTTCGCGATCTGGCTGCCGCTGGTCGCCAACGCCTTCAACATCTTCCTGCTCAAGCGGTTCTTCGACTCGATCCCGGAGGACCTGATGTCGGCCGCCCTGATGGACGGGGCGACGCCGCTGCGCACCCTCTGGTCGATCGTCCTGCCGATGTCCCGCCCGATCCTCGGCGTGGTCTCGATCTTCGCGGTGACCGCGGTCTGGAAGGACTTCCTCTGGCCGAAGCTGGTGATGCCCTCGCCGGAGACCCGGACGGTCAGCGTCGGCATCTACGCCTTCGCCGGCGGTACGCCGATGAACGTGGTGATCGCCGCCTCGGTGATCGCCGCGATACCGACGGTGGTCATCTTCCTGATCTTCCAACGGAACATCATGTCCGGCCTGACCACCGGCGGACTCAAGGGCTAGCCCCCAAACGCAGAAAGCAGGTGCTCGTGTCCCCAGCAGACAGCGGTCCGTGGTGGCGAGGCGCGGTGATCTACCAGGTGTACCCCCGGAGCTTCGCCGACGGCAACGGTGACGGCATCGGCGACGTGGCCGGCATCCGCTCCCGGCTGGGCTACCTCGCCACGCTCGGGGTCGACGCGATCTGGTTCAGCCCCTGGTATCCCTCGCCGATGGCCGACGCCGGCTACGACGTGGCCGACTACCGCGACATCGACCCGGTCTTCGGCACGCTGGGCGAGGTGGAGGCGTTGATCGCCGAGGCGCACGCGGTCGGTATCCGGACCATCGTCGACGTGGTGCCGAACCACTGCTCCGACGCGCATCCCTGGTTCCGGGCCGCGCTGGCCGGGGGGCCGGACGCCCCCGAGCGGGAGCTGTTCTGGTTCCGCCCGGGACGAGGCCCCGACGGTGACCAGCGCCCCACCGACTGGGTCGGCGAGTTCGGCGGCCCCACCTGGACCCGGACCACAGACCCGGACGGTCGTCCCGGTGACTGGTACCTGCACCTGTTCGCTCCGGAGCAGCCGGACTTCAACTGGGACCACCCCCGGGTCCGCGCCGAGTTCGAGGACGTCCTGCGCTTCTGGTTCGACCGGGGAGTGGACGGCATCCGGATCGACTCCGCCGGACTGCTGGTCAAGGACGCCACGTTGCCCGAGGTGACGGCAGACCGGCCGCACCCCTTCCACGACCTCGACGGGGTGCACGAGATATACCGGGACTGGCGACGGATCGCGGACGCGTACCCGGGGGAGCGGGCGTTGATCGGGGAGGTGTGGCTGCCCGACCGGCAGCGGTTCGCCGCCTACCTGCGGCCCGACGAACTGCACGCGGCCTTCAACTTCGACTTCCTCGGCTGCGCCTGGGACGCCGCCGCGCTGCGGGAGAGCATCGACGGCACGCTGCACGCCCACGCGCCGGTCGGCGCGCCGGCCACCTGGGTCCTCTCCAACCACGACGTCACCCGGCACGTCACCCGGTACGGCCGGGCGGACACCACGTTCAGCTTCGCCGCCAAACGCGAGGGCATCCCGACCGACCTGGAACTGGGCACCCGGCGGGCCCGCGCCGCCGCGCTGCTGTCCCTGTCGCTACCGGGTGCCGCCTACGTCTACCAGGGCGAGGAACTGGGTCTCTGGGAGGTCGAGGACATCCCGTACGAGCTGCGCCAGGACCCGATGTGGGAGCGGTCCGGGCGGATCGACCCGGGTCGGGACGGGTGCCGCGTACCCCTGCCGTGGTCGGGGGAGTCGCCGCCGTTCGGCTTCGGTCCGGACGGTGCGCAGGCCACGCCGTGGCTGCCGCAACCGGCCGACTGGAAGGACCGCACCGCCGACGCGCAGGCCGGTGACGACCGGTCGATGTTGGAGCTGTACCGGGCCGCCATCGCCGTCCGCCGCGCCGAACCGGCGCTCGGCGACGGGCCGATGGCCTGGCTGCCCGCCCCGGACGGGGTGCTGGCGTTCCGGCGGGACCCCGGTTTCGCCTGCGCGGTGAACCTCTCCACGGTGGCGGTACCGCTACCGCCGCACACCGGTCGGCTGCTCGCCAGCGGGCCGCTCGACGACGACCTGCTGCCGCCGGACACCGCCGTCTGGCTGCGGACCGCACCCGAATCCGCCTAGTTCCGCGCCCGGTGTCGGCGGCTCCGTCCCGCCGCCGGCACCGGGCGCGTCCGGAACCGACGAGGAGGTGACGGCAGCACCGGCACCATCACCACGGGGGACCTGGCCACCTGAGGAAAGGGAGAGCGCCGCTCATGGCCGACCACACCGTCCCGCACCACCCCCATCCACCCGGCCACCGGCTCCGCACCACGCTGGCCGCCCTCACCGGCACCGCCCTCGCCGCCGCCTCGATCTCGGTCGTCACCCTCGCCGGGACCGCGACCCCGGCACGCGCCGCCGGGCTCAGCCCGTTCGACATCGTCGGTCGGGGCGCCACCGTCGCGTTCGTCGAGCACGAGGCCGAGTACGCCGCGCACACCGGCACCCGGATCGGCCCGGACCGCCGTTACGGCACCTTGCCGTCGGAGGCCAGCGGCCGGGAGGCGGTCACCCTCGACGCGGTCGGGGAGTACGTCGAGTTCACTCTCACCGCACCCGCGAACGCGGTGACGTTCCGCTACAGCCTCCCCGACAACGCCGCCGGCACCGGCCGGGACGCCACGATCGACCTGCGGGCCAACGGCAGCCTGGTCAAGCCGGTGCCGGTGACCTCGAAGTACGGCTGGTACTACGGCGGTTACCCGTTCAACAACAACCCCGGTGACGTCAACCCGCACCACTTCTACGACGAGGCACGGACGCTCTTCGGCACCACCTACCCGACCGGTACGAAGATCAGGCTCCAGGTCTCGTCGACCGCGCAGTCCCCGACGTTCACCATCGACCTGGCCGACTTCGAGCTGGTCGCCGCGCCGATCACCAAGCCGGCGAACGTGCTCGACGTGGTCACCGACTTCGGTGCCGACCCGACCGGCGCGACCGACTCCACCGCCCGCTTCCAGGCCGCCGTCGACGCCGGGAAGGCCCAGGGGCGTACGGTCTGGATCCCGCCGGGCACCTTCACGCTCTGGGACCACGTGGTGGTCGACGGGGTGACCCTGCGCGGGGCGGGGCCGTGGCACTCGGTGCTCGGCGGCCGACACCCCACCGACCGGAAGCGGGCCGCCGGCGTCTACGGCAAGTACGTCTCCGGCGGCGGATACCGGGGCGAGATCCGGCCGCACGAGGCGGGCGGGCCCAGCCGCAACGTGGTGCTGCGCGACTTCGCCATCATCGGTGACATCCGGGAACGCGTCGACGACGACCAGGTCAACGCCATCGGTGGGGCGATGTCGGACTCGGTGGTGGACAACCTGTGGCTCCAGCACACCAAGGTCGGCGCGTGGATGGACGGGCCAATGGACAACTTCACCCTCCGCAACAGCCGGATCCTGGACCAGACCGCCGACGGGGTGAACTTCCACTGGGGAGTCACCAACTCGACGGTCACCAACACGTTCGTCCGCAACACCGGTGACGACGCGCTGGCGATGTGGGCGGACACCGTGCCGAACGTGGGCAACTCCTTCACCCGCAACACCATCGGCGTGACCGTTCTCGCCAACCACCTGGTCACGTACGGCGGTCGGGACATCCGGATCACCGACAACGTCACCGCCGACTCGGTCACCAACGGTGGTGGCATCCACGTGGCGAACCGGTACACCGGAGTGCAGGGTGCGACCGCGGTGGCCGGCACGATCACCGTGGCGCGCAACACGCTGATCCGGAACGGCAACTCCGACTACAACTGGCGGTTCGGGGTCGGCGCGATCTGGTTCTCCGCGTTGAACGAGCCGCTCCAGGGCGCGTCGATCCAGGTCAGCGACACCGACATCCTGGACAGCTCGTATGCGGCGCTGCACTGGATCGAGGGCGTCAGCAGCGGCATCAGCTTCACCAACGTCCGCATCGACGGCACCGGCACGTACGCGCTCCAGGTGCAGGCGCCCAGCCAGGTCTCCTTCACCAACGTACGGGCCACCGGCATCGCCCAGCCCAACCCGATCCACAACTGTGTGGGCAGCGGCTTCCAGATCAGCCAGGGTGCCGGCAACTCCGGCTGGTACACCGCCAACCCGTACTGCGGTCCGTGGCCGGAACCGCAGTGGGGCGGCGGCCCGACGAGCCCGCCACCGACCACCCCACCGCCGACCACCCCACCTCCCACCAC
>NZ_SISL01000130.1:0-13785 GCF_004307965.1 Verrucosispora sp. SN26_14.1
GTCCCGCACCACGAGCACCGGGGCGAGCGGGGTCGCGGCCGGGCCCTCCGCCGGACGGTCCGGGGGCAGCAGCGGGATCGTCCGGCCGGGTACGCCGACACCGCGCGCGAAGGGTTCCCAGGCGTGTGGCCGGGTCGTCTGGACCACCACCCGGGCACCGAGCGCCATCGCCCGCACGGCGAGCAGTTGGGCGGTGGGCAGCCCGCCGACGAGCATCACCCGGGTGCTCTCCGGCCGGAACAGCCGGACGGTGACGGGTGCGCCGTGCCGGTTGGTGCCCAGCATCAACCCCGCCGAGCCGTACGGCAGCGTCGCCTCCGGGCCGTCCGCGCCGGGCGGTGTGGACGGGGTGCGGCGACGCGCGACCGGTCGACCCGGCCGCGCGAGCGGGAGCGTGTTGACGAAACCGTGCAGGTGGGCGCCGTCGTCGCGGAGGAGTACCCCACCGGCGGTCGCCACGACCTGCTCCAGTGCGCGGCAGGCGGCGGAGAGTTCGGCCGGCGTCGCCGTGCTCAGGCGTACGGTCAGCTCGGTCCGGCCCGGTGCCTCCGTGTCGGCGTGCAGCGACACCGTGGTGGCGGTCACCGGCAGCGCGGACAGCCGGGACACCAGCCGGCCCACCGGTTCCGCCGGCCAGTGTCGCAGCGCGAAGGTGCTCTGGAGCAGCCCGCCGCACCGGACGCCGTGCCAGGTCTCCCGGGGCGTGCTGCCGTCGTGGTGCGCGAGTTCGGCGAGCATCCGCAGGGTCGCCTGCGTGCCGAGCGGACGCACGGACAGTGGCCGCAGCCGCCGCACCATCCGGCGTACGGTGCCGGCGAGCGCCCGCCGGAGCGCCTCCTCGGGCCAGCCCGCCACCCGCATCACCCGGACGGCCAGCACGGCGCGCTCCCCGCCGGCCAGCCGCCCACCGGTCAACTGCCGGTACGAGGTGGACACCGGTCCACCACCGGCCGCGACCGCCGGTGCCGCCGTGACGGTCAGCAGCAGTTGCACGCGGACCGGCGGCACGTCGGCGGCGCGGGTCGGCAGCAGCGCGGCGGGTGGCGGCAACGGGCGGGCACCCGCACCGAGCAGATCGGCGGCGTCGCCGACGTCGAGCAGGGCCACCAGGCCGTCCGGGTCGTCGACGGCGGCGGCCGGGAATCCGGCCACCTCGACGGGACGGACGACGGCGTCCGGGTCGACCAGGTCGAGCAGGGTCGTCGGGTGGCGCACCCGGCGACGGCGGACCAGGTAGCCCGTCCCGAGCCGGAGCCACTCGTGCAGCCACCGTCGCCGTGCCCGACCCCAGGCGCCGACCAGGAGGGCGCCGGCCAGCAGGACGGCGGTCGTCGTCGGCAGCGCGCCCAGACCCGGTGCGGCGACGAGCATCGCCGCCGCGACCTGTGTGGTGACGATCTGTCCGACCGTCGGTCGGTACGCCCGCCGCCGCATGCGCGGACTCCACTGCGGCCTGTCGTGACCGTCGTCGGTGCCGGACCGGGCATCGGCGGCACGGCGGGCGAGGGTGCCGGTGGTCGGCGCTGTGGCCCGTCGGTCGATCACACCCCGCGACGTCATCGACGCCCATCGTAGTAGCCCGCCTGCTGCCGCGTTGTCCACAGGGGAGCTAGCGGGGGTAGCAGAAACGCGATGGTGTCGCTACTGTCAGCGACGAGTTCTCGTTGGCCCGTCCCGCGTCGCGCACGCCCTCCGGCGGCGCGGGTGGTGTCGTCCATGGGCCAGCCACGATCGAGAGACGAGGTGACGTCGGGGTGTCCTCCCAGACCCAGGCAGAGGCCGCGGTGATGCAACAGACCGCGGCGAAGTTCGAGCAGACGGACCAGTCGTTGCAGTCGATGCTCAGTGGACTGCTGGCCCAGCTGGCGATTCTCCAGCAGGCCTGGCGCGGGGCGGGCGGCCGGTCGTTCGAGCAGGTCAAACAGCAGTGGGCGCAGGATCAGGCGAACCTGCAGCGGGCCCTTCGGGAGACCGCAGGGGCGATCCGCACCGCCGGCACGAAGTACGACGCGTCGGACACCGAGGCGGCCGGCCGGGTGTCCGCCACCAACCGCGGCGGCATCGAGCTGCCGCTCTAGCGCGTTCCACCGGGCTGGTCAGTTCCGATGACCAGGTCCCGGGTCACGACCGAGGGGGAAGACTACCGATGGAGAACGGTGTGCTGGTCGTCAACTTCGCCGCGCTGCACCAGGCCAGCGCGGACATCCAGCGGGCCCTGAACACGCTCGAATCGCAACTCGGTCAGCTGGAGCAGGACGCCGCTCCGCTGGTGGCGAGCTGGTCCGGCGAGGCGCAGCAGGCGTACGAGCAGCGGCAGGCCCGGTGGCGCAACGCCTCACAGGACCTCCAGACGATGCTGCGTGACATCAAGGTGGCGGTGGACGAGTCCGCGACCGACTATCTCGACACCGAGAAGCGCAACGCCGGTCTGTTCCAGTGACGGACGGTTGACGCCGGCCGCCTCGAACGCGGCGGTCGGCGTCAGCCACCGGTGGCCGCCGGACGGGCGGTCGACTCAGCGTGGATCGGCGGGCCGCCACTGCCGCCGGACCCCCTGGGGGACGAGGACGGCGGCCAGCACGATGACGGTCACCGTCAGCAGGCCGGCGACGGTGAGCACGGCCACCCGCTCCCGGGCGGCGGTCCGTCGGTCCTGCTGCGCCACCAGCGCCGGGTCCGGGCGCTCCCCGTCCAGCCCGCCCGCCGGTCTCGCATCGGGCGTCGTGCCGTCCGCCTCGGTGACCGCCCGGTACGGATTGAGCACACCCGCGCCGTACCCCGTGCCGGGAGCCGGGTCGGCGGTCGCGATGATCCGCCGGGCCACCTCCGCAGCGCTCAGCTCCGGGCGGTACTGGCGCACCAGAGCGGCGGTCGCGGCCACGAAGGGCGCGGCGTAACTGGTCCCCTCGGCCCGGTGGTGGCCGCGTCCGGGCGCGGCGATCAGCACGTCGGTGCCGGGCGCGACCAGGTCGACGTAGGAGCCGGTCTGGGAGAACCCGGCCCGTGTCCCGTCGGCACCGATCGCGCCGACCCCGATCACCGACCCGTACGCGGCGGGGTAGGGGCGCGGGTCGCCCTCCCCGTGCAGGTTGCCGGCGGCGGCCACCACGATCACGTCCCGGGCCGCCGCGTAGGCGATCGCGGCACGGACCGTCGGTCGGTCGGCGTACAGCACCACCGACAGGTTGATCACGTCGGCGTCGTTGTCGACCGCCCAACGGATCGCCGTGGCGAACTCCTCCGGCGCGACCGTACGCCCCGCTCCCCGGCCGTCCACGACCTGCTGTTCGCTGACCCGCACCGGCAGGATCCGGGCGTTCGGCGCCAGACCGTGGAAGGCCACTCCGTCGTGCGGGGCGGCGGCGATGATGCTGGCCACGCCGGTGCCGTGGCCGACGCAGTCCCGGGTGCCGTCACCGCCGGGGTCGAGCAGGTCGAGGCCGTCGAGCACCCGGTCGGCGAGCTGCGGGTGGCGCCGATCCACGCCCGAGTCGACCACCGCGACGGTCACCCCGGACCCGTTCGCCAGCGGCGACAGCCGCGCCGGGGCGTACCGCTCCTGCGGCCAGGGCGCGGTGGCCACTGGTCGGGCCGGTGCCGGCGGTGCGGCGCAGTCCGGCCCATCCGGAGTCGCCGGCAACCCGGCCGTCGCGGGCCGTGCCGACGCAGCGGGTGCCGGGGTGACCGGCGCGGCCAGCAGGGTGGCGGCAGCCACACCCGCCAGGATCGGGAGCGGGACGTACCGGGACATCGACCGCCTCCGTATCGTGTCGACTCCGGAACGGGATGTTATCGCCCCTCGGTGAACCGGGCGGACCGGCGACGGCCTGGCATTGTGATCTTGTGGACACCTTGTAGGTTGTAGGCGATACCTATGGCTGTGCCCGGGAGGAGGGGTGGCCGTGACCGACTGGGCGCCGGCCACCGAGGCCGAGGCGGCGATGCGGGACGCGCTACGCGGCAACGACCAGCAGTTGTACTTCCGCATCCTGTCCCGGGTCGAGCTGCTGTTGCCGATCTCCGCCCAGCCCGTCCCGGGCCAGGTGCCGGCGGGCTGGGGCACCTGGACGACCGGTGGCCGCACGCACGTGTTGGCGTTCACCTCCGCCGAGGCGATGCGGTCCTGTCTCGGTGACCACGCCGGGCCGAGCCGACGCTCCGGGTACGCCGAACTGGCCGCCGGCTGGCCGAACCACGAGTGGTGGCTGGCGGTCAATCCCGGCCTGCCGATCGAGGGCTACCTGCCCGCCTGGTTCGTCTCCCAGTTGTCCCGTGGCGACGTCCGGCTGCCCGGGCGCACGGTCGGCGCCCGGGCCCGGTTGGAACGGGTGGAGGCGCTGAACCGCTCGCGCGAGGGGCGAGCGTCGCACGGCACCCCGCCCCCTGCGACCGGCACCGCACGGTCACCCGGCGTCGGTCCCGATCGTCCGGCACCCTCCTCGCCGCAGCCGGTGGCCCCGGCGGCCTTCCAGTTGCCCGAGTCACCGGTGGCGGCGCCCGGCACGGTGGCCGGTCCGCACCAGCAGCAGCCCGGCGGTGGATCGCCGGGTCGACCTGACCTCGGTCGGGGCGCACCCGTCCAGGATTCCGTGCCCCGTCAGGAGACTCTCGGGAGCCGGCTCAGCGCCGTCGGCGGTGGCCGGGTGGAGGGTCCGGTCGGCGCGCCGCCGAGTCGGCCGATGCCGACACCCGGCGAGGAACCGACGGTCGCCGGTCCCGGCTGGCCGGGTACCCCGGAACGCGCAGGCCCGGCCGGCAACGGCCCAGCCAGCAGCGGCCCGCCCACCAGCGGCCCGCCCACCAACGGCCGGCCCGCCGACACCGGCAGCGGCCAGACGCCCAGGCGGTCCTTCTTCGAGCCGTCGAACTCCCGTACCGGCCAGCGCGCCGACCGGCTGACCGACCGGGCGACCCCGCCGTCCCGGCTGGCTGCCCGTGGCGGGCAGCCGTTCCCCCGGCGCGGGACGGCCGCTGATCCGTCCGCCGAGGGGAAGACCCGCGCCTTCGACTTCACCGGCACCGAGTCGGGTGCCCGCCCCGAGTCCGGTGGCGAGCCGACCCAGCAATTGCCGTCACCCGGCGGTGCGACGCAGGAGCCGACCCGGCCACTGCGGGTCTCCCCGCCGAACGGTTGGACGGCACCGGGTGGTCTCGCCGACAGCGGCGACCCCACCGAGGCGTTGCCCCCTCGCGGGCCGGCGGAGCCCACGGAGGAGTTGTCGGCCGCGGAACCGGTCTCCGGCCCGCCCGCGACCCGCCGTGGCTTCACCCCGATCGTCATCGAGGGCACCATCATCGAGGCGCGCGACCTCAGCTCGGTCGACGACGCCCCATCCCGGCCGCAGGGGTTCGCCACCTTCGCCGGCGCCGAACCGACAGTGCGTGTCCCGCCGGTCGAGGCCGACCCCACCATGCGGGTCCCCGTGTCGGAGGCCGAGCCGACAGTGCGGGTCCCGGTCTCCGAGGCTGAGCCGACCGTGCAGGTTCCGTCGGTGCAGGCGGAACCGACTGCGCAGGTCCCGCTGGTGGAGGCCGAACCGACGACATGGGTGCCCACGGTCGGGGCCGAGCCGACCGCGCCGGTCCGGACCGTCGAGCCCGAGACGACGGCCTGGGTGCCGACGGTGGAGCCGGAGACGACCGCCTGGGTGCCGACGGTGGAGCCGGAGACGACGGCCTGGGTGCCGACGGTCGAGGCCGAGCCGACCGTTCAGGTGCCGTCTGACGAGCCCACCGCCCGGGTCCCATCCACCGCGCCGGAGACGACGGCCTGGGTCCCGACGGTGGAGCCGGAGACGACCGCCTGGGTGCCGACGGTAGGGGCCGAACCGACCGTCGAGGTGCCGTCTGCCGAGGCGGAGCCGACGGTGCGTGTCCCGGTCCCGCAGGCGGGGCCGACCGTCTCGGTTCCGCTGGTGGAGGCCGATCCGACCACATGGGTGCCGACGGTGGCGGATCCGACCGGATGGATCCCGACGATCGGATCCGAGCCGACCGCCGACGTGCCGTCGGTCGAGGCCGAGCCGACCGCCGAAGTCCCGCTGACCGACGCCGAGCCGACCGTCGAGGTCCCGTCCGCCGGGTCCGAGCCGACCGCCGATCTGGTGCCGGCGGGTTCCGAACCGACCGCCGAGGTGCCGCCGGTCGAGGCGACTGCCGACGTTCCGCTGGTCGGGTCCGAGCAACAGACCGTGCCGCTCCGGGGGACGATCCCGGAGTCGGCCATCGAGACCGAGCTGATCACGCCTCCGGCCTCGCCGACGGTCGCTCGGGCCGAGGTCTCCGAGTCGGGCGACGGGTCCGAGCCGACGGTGCAGAGTCTCGCCGCGACCACCCCGGACGCGGCATCCGTCGCCACGCCGCCGGCGGCCGGTGCCGAGTTCACGCCGGCCAACGACGTCGAGGTGAACCTGCTGGAGGCGGCGGAGGCGGGCAGCACCGACACGTTCCTCTCCACGCTGCTGCTGGCCCGGGTCCTGATGCCGGTGGCGGCCGACTCCGTCACGGGTACCCGACCGGGCGACCCGGGCTTCGTCTGGCCCACCGTGCAACTGGACGGCCAGACCTTCGTGGTGGCGTACACCTCGCCGCAACGGCTGAGCGACCACACCGATCCGGCCGCCGCCGAGACGCTCCAGGTCCGCTTCGTCCAGCTGATCCGCTGCTGGCCGGACACGTCGTGGTCGTTCGCGGTCAATCCCGGTACGCCGGTCGGCGCCAAGCTGCCCGGTGAGCAGATCGTCGGGCTGGCCAACTGGGCCGCCGAGCTGGGGCTCGGTGACGACCCGGAGCGGGAGACCGAGTCGTCGGCCGAGCCGACCGTCTCGTCCGAAGGCCCACGGGAGGCCGCACCGGTCGTCGACCCGGTGCGGCCGATCGTGATGCAGAAGGCGATCGCACCCAGCCAGCTCGGCTACTACCTGGAGCGTGGCTACGACCGGGTCTCCGGCTTCGTCCACCGGGCCGGAGAGCTGGCCCATCTCGACACCCCGGCGAAGTTGCACGGTGCGCTCGGCCTCCACCATCCCGAGTCGCCCTTCGCCGCCGACGCCGAGCAGATCTACGTGCTGCGGTGGCCGGCGTACCGGCCGAGCCTCTACCGGATCCCGTACGGCGGGCAGAACGAGGCCGCCATGCGGGCGATGGAGGGCTGGGTCATCGAGCGTCCGCCGTTCCGGGGCAACGGTTTCGCCCCCGGCGAGAGTTCCGACGTGGTGGCCGAGTTCAAGGTGGACAGCGTCCGGCTGCCGCACGGCGCCCAGCTGCTGCGGATCGGCGCGGACGGCACCGAACGTCTGGTCGCCGTGCTCGACACCGACACGCTCGCCTGGCGACAGGTCGGTGAGCGGTGATGCGCGACGGCTACGTGGCCCGCTGGCGTGGCCGGGAGTACCAGGCCAGCCCGGACGGCGGCGAGATCCGGCTCTACCGGCCGGAGGCGGCCGACGGCTTCGAGGAGGTCCGCGCCGGCCGCCACGTCCGGGTCGTCCCGGCCTCGGAGGTCGAGGAACTGGCGTACGTCCGGACGACCTGCACCTGGCAGGGGCAGCCGTTCATCGTGCTCGCCGTGCACGACGGATGGCTGCGGGTCGAGTACACCGGTGGTCGGTGGCCGGTCGCCCAGGCGATGCGGCTGGAAGCCTTCGACTTCGGTGTCTACCAGGGCTGGGCGCCTGTCGGTGAGGTCACCGACGTCCGCGAACAGCGGATCTGAGCACCGGTCAGGACTTCGTCCAGCGCAGGATCTCACCGAGCACCAGCTCCGGCGTCTCCAGGTGCGGGAAGTGCCCGACGTCGTCCAGCAGTCGCCACTCGTACGCCGCGCTGACATAACGTCCCGACCCCTGGGCGGTACGCGGCAGCGAGGCCACGTCCAGCGCGCCGTGCAGTTGCAGGGTGGGGGTGACCAGGGGCCGCTGCATCAGCTTGACGAACCGGTATCCGTGCAGCCGCAGCACCGACCGGAAGGCCCAGCGGTAACCCTCCAGGGCGCAGAACGCGGCCTGTGGGATCCGCATCGCCTCCCGGTAGCGGCGGGCGTACCCGGCGAAATCCGGGCCGCTCACCCAGCGGGGGCCGCCCCAGCGGCGCAGGATCTCCTCCACCGCCCGCGCGTCGTCCCGGGTGAGGACGTGCTCGTAGCGGGGCATCTGGAACCTCAGCGCGGGTGTGGACGCGGCGAACTGGCCCCGCGGGTCGGCGAAGATCCCGGCGCGCAGCCGCAGCGGGTGCGGTGCGCCGAGCACCACCAGCCGGCGGACCAGGTTGGGATGGAACGAGGCCACCGTCCAGGCGATCATCCCGCCGGCACCGGCACCGACCACGGTCGCCGACCGTTCACCCAGCGCGCGGATCAGGCCGGCCACGTCGGCGGCGAGGGTGTAGCCGTCGTACCCCCGGGGTGGTTTGTCGCTGGCGCCGTAGCCGCGCAGGTCGACGGCGACGGCGCGGAAACCGGCGTCGGCGACCGCCGGCAGCATCTGCTGCCAGGCCCACCAGTGCTCGGGGAAGCCGTGCAGGAAGAGCACCATCGGACCGGTGCCCGCCTCCACGACGTGGAACCGGCTGCCGTTGGCGCCGACGAACCGGTGCGTCCACGGTCCCTCGGTGAGGACGCAGGATTCGTCGATGGCATCGCCACGCTGCTCGGTCATGACCGACAGCCTATGACCTCGCCGCCGTCGGCCCCGGTGGGCCGACCGGACCACCGGCCCGGCAGGGGCGACGCCCCGGGCAGATGGCCTGCCCGGGGCGTCGTCGTGTCAGGTCGGCGGCTCAGGAGAACCGGACCTTGGTGTAGATGCCGTCCTGCTCCATTACCTTGATCTTGGTGCCGGTGGCCGGGAGCTTGACGCCGTGGTTGGGCAGCTCCGGGAACCAGTACTGCTTGGTGTCGTCGAACAGCGGCTGCGCGGCCTGACCCCGGATGTACTGGGGCTGGCTGTTGAGGTGCAGCGTGAACGAGTCGGCCTTCTTGAGGCTGAACGGCGCGTCGTAGACCTGGATCCGGGCCCGCCAGGGCTGACCCGTCAGGTTGTAGATCGGCCGGGGGCGGGAGTCGATGATCAGGTTCCGGCCCTCGCCCGGGTGTGCGAACGTGTCGTTGTCCGACCACCGGGTGTTCCAGTACGAGATCAGCAGTCCCTCCTGGTACGCGTAGTGGTCCACGAAGTCCGGCTTGGTGTTGGCGTACCCGAAGAAGTACGGACCGGTCTTGAGGTACTTGTCGTACGAGATGTACTGCCGGGTCCCGGCGATGTAGTAGTTCGGGAAGCTGCGGGTGTACGTCTCCTCGACCACCTCGAACCCGCCGGCCAGCGTCCAGCCGGTGGCACCGTCCTCGGCACCGTCGACGAGTACCGTCTGCCCGTCGGCGGTCAGGGTGATCGCGTCACCGAAGAACCCGCCCTCGGCGACCGCCCCGTCCGTCTGGTAGCGCAGCCGGAACCCGACGGTGTTGCCGGCCACCGAGTCCAGCGGGACCTGCACGTCCACCCACTCGCCGTCGGTGCTGCCGTCCAGCGCGTACCGGCCGGGGGAGATCTCCTTGAACGGCCGACCGTCCGCGGTGCCGGGCTGCGGCGTCCAGGTCTGCCCGCCGTCGGTCGAGGTCTCGAAGAACAGGTAGTCGTAGTCCGCCTCGATGCTGTAGCGGCCCTTCAGCGAGACGCTTGCCGACGACGCCCCACTCAGGTCGAACGTCCTGGTCAGGGTGCTGTTCAGGTCGTCTGCGTTGCCGGAGAAGAACTGCTTGTCGCCCTCGAACGGCGCCCCGTTCTCGAACGTGTACTCCCGCTCGGGCAGCACCACCACGGCGGCCTGGGCCTCCTTGGTGTTGTACTCCTGTGGACCGAGCACCAGCGTGCGCTTCTGCCCGGCCACGATCACCTCGTAGTCGAGCCAGCCGAGCTGGAGCTTGTTCCACGCACCGAGGTCACCGCCGCGCTCGCCGATGCCGCCGTCGTTCTTGGCGCCGAGGCGGCTCTGGGCCATCAGGGTCCAGTGCTCGTTGTTGTTGTCGCCGCCGCTGATGACGTTGTAGTCGTCCGGCAGGCCGAGGTCGTGGGCGTACTCGTGGTAGAAGACGCTGCGACCGCCGTTCTCCGGCTGGATCGTGTAGTCACCGATCCAGATCCCGGTGTCGCCGATCTGGGTGCCGCCGGCCGGGAAGTTCGGCGGGCCGGTGCGTCCCTGGTCGGAGGCGTACGCGTACCAGCGGTGGCTCCAGATCGCGTCCTCGCCGTAGATCGGGTCACCGTCGGCCATGTCGCCACCGGCGTGCACGATCTGGAAGTGGTCGATGTAGCCGTCCGGCTCGTTGAAGTCGCCGTCGCCGTCGTAGTCGTACCGGTCCCACTGGTCCATCGCCCGCACGTCGGCGGCGATCTCCTCGTCGGTCCGTCCGGCCGCCTTCTGGTCGGCGACCCACTTGTTGGCGGCGTCGCGCACCAGCGCCCAGACGTTGTTGCAGACGATCCCGTCGCACGGGTAGCCGCTGGAACGTCCGTACCGGGCCTGGTTGTAGTTGACCTTCACCCAGTCGGTGACCACACCGTCGACGCTGTAGCGCCCGGAGGACTGGGCCTCGTAGTACTGCTTCACCGACTCGTCGCCGGGGCCGGTGCCGAAGTAGAGCTTCCGGAAGTGGTCGGCGTCGTAGTCCGGCTGCCAGACGGTGGAGTTGTCCACCCGGCGGTCCGGCTCCGGGATCTCGTTGTGCCCTGGTCCGTCGAACCGCGCCGGGCCGGGGGTGTCGGGGTCGGTGTCCTGGTCGGGGTAGTCCGGGTGCCGCTCGTTGCCGAACTCGGCGAGGATCACGAAGATCCGGTCGGTCTTCTCCCGCGACAGTTCGACGTACTGCTTCTCGGTCGGGCCCTTGCCGCCCTTGGTGGTCTTGGCGTTACGGCCGGCCTTGCCACCCTTGGTGGCCCGCTCGCCGACCTTGACCACCGTGCTGCCGTTGATCCGCTCCGCCTCGGCCCGGCCCGAGAGAACCTCGCTCAGACCCTGCTCACGCAGGGCGCGACGCTTGTCCTCCAGCGGGTTCGGCAGGTCGTGTTCGGCGTGGGCGGGCTCCGCGATCGACTGGGCGGACGCCGGCGCCGTGGCAGGCGCGGCGGCGGCGGAAGCGCCGACCGTCAATCCTGTCGCGGTCAGCGAGAGCCCGAGCAGACCCACTGCGACTTTCCGCACGTGGTACCTCCGGATTGAGGGAACCGGCCCGTCGGGGGTTGTGGACCGGTGAAATAGGCCCCTACGGATGGGGCCACTGGTGAACATAGGCACTCGTGGGGCCAAAGGGGAAGGGGTGTGCGTCGATTTTGTGGCACCGAGTTGTTGGCAGGCGTTTTCACTGTCACAGCCCTCGGCAGCGACCACCCGACGTCCGCGCAGGTCCGGACAGACATCGACGGGTGGCGGTCCGCGTCGGACCGCCACCCGTCGAGTGGTACGCCTATCCGTCAGTCCTCGTCGGACTTGCCCCCGCCCATGCCGGAGGCGATCAGGTCCATCACCGACGAGTCCTGCAACGTGGTGACGTCGCCCAGCGACCGGTTCTCCGCCACGTCCCGCAGCAACCGACGCATGATCTTGCCGGAGCGGGTCTTCGGCAACTCCGGCACCAACATGATCTGTCGCGGCTTGGCGATCGGGCCGAGCGTCTTCGCCACGTGGTTGCGCAGGTCGGCGATGAGCTTCTCACCGGCGTCACCGGCGGTGTCGATGCTGCCGCGCGGGATCGCGAACGCCACGATCGCCTGCCCGGTCGTCGGGTCGGTGGCGCCGACCACCGCCGCCTCCGCCACCGACGGGTGCGACACCAGCGCCGACTCGACCTCGGTGGTGGAGATGTTGTGCCCGGAGACCAGCATGACGTCGTCCACCCGGCCGAGCAGCCAGAGGTGCCCGTCGTCGTCCCGCTTCGCCCCGTCACCGGCGAAGTAGACCCACGGGTCGTCGGCGTTGCCGCTCACCCCGGCGCCGAAGCGGGACCAGTACGTCTCGATGAACCGGTTGTCGTCGCCCCAGATGGTGCGCAGCATCGACGGCCACGGCTCGCGCAGCACCAGGTACCCACCGCCGCCGTTCGGCACCGACTGGCCCTGGTCGTCCACCACGTCGGCGATGACGCCCGGCAGCGGCGTCATCGCCGAACCCGGCTTCGCGGCGGTCACCCCGGGCAGCGGCGAGATCATCATGGCGCCGGTCTCGGTCTGCCACCAGGTGTCCACGATGGGCAGTTCACCCCGTCCGACATGCTGCCTGTACCACATCCAGGCCTCGGGGTTGATCGGCTCACCGACGCTGCCGAGCAGCCGGAGCGTGGAGAGGCTGTACTCGGCGGGGATCTCGTCGCCCCACTTCATCATGGTGCGGATCAGCGTGGGTGCCGTGTAGAGGATCGTCACGCCGTACCTGTCGACGATCTCCCAGAAGCGGCCCTTGTGCGGGGTGTCCGGGGTGCCCTCGTACATGACCTGGCTGACGCCGTTGGAGAGCGGACCGTACACGATGTAGGAGTGGCCGGTCACCCAGCCGATGTCCGCCGTGCACCAGTAGACGTCGCTCTCCGGCTTCAGGTCGAAGACCGCGTGCGAGGTGTACGAGGTCTGGGTCAGGTATCCGCCGGTGGTGTGCAGGATGCCCTTCGGGCGGGCCGTGGTGCCGCTGGTGTAGAGGATGAACAGCGGGTGCTCGGCGTCGAACGGCTGCGCGGCGTGCTCGGTCGACGCCTGCTCCACCGTCTCGTGCCACCAGTGGTCCCGCTCCGACCAGCCGACCTGCTCGCCGGTCCGGCGTACCACCAGCACGTGCTGCACCGACGGGCAGTTCGCCACCGCGTCGTCCACGGTCGGCTTGAGCGCCGACGGCCTGCCCCGGCGGTACCCGCCGTCCGCGGTGATCACCACCTTGGCGGTGGCGTCCTGGATCCGGTTGGTCAGCGACTCGGCGGAGAAGCCACCGAAGACCACGCTGTGCGTCGCGCCGATCCGGGCGCAGGCCAGCATCGCGACCGCCGCCTCCGGGATCATCGGCAGATAGATCGCCACCCGGTCACCGGCGACCACCCCGAGGTCGGTGAGGGCGTTCGCCGCCTGGCACGTCATCCGGTGCAGGTCGGCGTAGGTGATGGTCCGGGTGTCGCCCGGCTCGCCCTCCCAGTGGATCGCCACCTTGTCGCCCCGGCCCGCCTCGACGTGCCGGTCCAGACAGTTGTACGCCACGTTGAGCTGCCCGCCGACGAACCACTTGGCGAACGGCGGATTCGACCAGTCCAGCACCTGGTCCCACTGCTTCGCCCAGGTCAGCCGCCCGGCCTGGCGCTCCCAGAAGGCCAGCCGGTCGTTCTCGGCCTCGACGTACGCGTCCGCGGTGACGTTGGCGGCGGCGGCGAGTTCGGCCGGCGGCGGGAACTGGCGCGTCTCGTTCAACAGATTGGCCAATGCCTCGCTCATGCGGTGACTCCTCGTCGCTCGGGGTGACCTGCCTCTCTCCCGGGCAGGTTAGCCGGGGTGGACGCGCCAGGCGACCGATCTCGTCCGCCCTCGTCGCCCAACGGCCTTCCCCACGCGCCGAGATGTAAGGAAGGGCACCTTATTAACGCCTCGTGCATAGGAAGGGTCCCTTCCTAACACCTGCGGCACAGCATCAACGCACCTGCGGCAACCCCGCCGCCGCCGACTCGTGCTCGACGCGGATCGCCGGGTCGATAGCGTGACAGGGTGACTGCCGACCCGCTCGCGCCGCTGCTCGACCTCGCCGACGTCGCCGACGCCGTCGCCC
>NZ_SISL01000131.1:0-13612 GCF_004307965.1 Verrucosispora sp. SN26_14.1
GCCCAGGCCGAAGCCGGGGGCGATCGGCCGGTCGGGCGGGCGGCTGACGTGAGCGGACTCGCTGATAGTGGCCGACCAGTCGGCCTGCGCCGCCGCTGCCGCGTGCCGGTTGATCGTCTCGCGCAGCCAGCCGTCCACGACGGAGATCCAGTCGCGCTGATCGGCGCCGACGTGCCAGATCCGGAACCGGCTGATGCTGGTGTGGGTGATCCCGGCCAGTGCCAGCCGGCGGTCGCACCAGAGGATCACCTCGAGACCGGCGGAGTTGGCCACGAAGATCACCTCAAGCTCGGTGATCGGCCCGGCATAGAGCGGCCCCACCCAGAAACCCCACCGCTGGTGCAGCGGCAGGGCCTGCTCCACCCCGGGCAGCCGCCCGTCGACCAGCCCCGACTGGCGCACGCTGAACCCGAGCGTGTCCAGCGCCGCCAGGACGTGCTGCTGGGTGGGCAGCGGGTGGACGAAGATCGGCACCATGGCGCCCTGGTCCAGCGCCGGGTCGATCGCCACCTCGGTACGCAGACCCATCCGCAGGCTGAGCAGCGGCACCCCGCCGTACGTGGTCACCGGCGTCTCCCACGGCAGCGGGAACTCGAACGGGATCGACCGCGCCCGACCGGCCCGCAGCACCAACGCGTCGGCCACCTGCGCCTGGTGGAACTGCACCAGCCGTCGAGGTGCCTCCGGGTCGTCCGGCTCGACCGAGCTGACCAGGCCGAGCCGGACATGGAGGACCGGCACGTCGACCGCACCGGCGATCAGGTTCACCCGCCCCGGCAGGCGCAGACCGGGACGGGTGCTCGGATTGGCCAACGCGGTCTGCACCGTCAGGCCCGTACCGCCCGACTCCGGTGAGATCCCCGTCAGCCGCATCCGTGTCGCTCCTACCTCAGGCGGCGTACCGCACGCGGGATCGGATCGGTCTCGTCGTCGAACTCCCCGATGACCTCCTCCAACAGGTCCTCCAGGGCGACGAAGCCGACCGGTCGGGCCGGGCCCCCACCGTTGCGGACCAGCGCGAGCTGCGAGCGGCGGGCCCGCATCACGGCCACCGCCTCGGTCACGCTGGCCGTGCCCGGCAGGGTGATCGCCTCGTTCATCAGGTCCACCGCCCGGGCCTCCGGCCGGACGGCGGTCGCGCGCACCGCCTCCCGTACGTGCACCAGGCCGCAGACGTCACCGGCGGCGTCCAGCACCGCCAGTCGGGACCGGCCACTGTCCCGGCTGACCTGCTCGATCCGGTCCACCGGGTCCTCCCGGCGTACCGTCACCATCCGGTCGAAGGGCTCCATCACCTGCGCCACGGTGGTCGCCTGCAACTGGAGCATGCTGGTCAGCAACTCGTGCTGCGCGGCACCGAGCAGCCCATGCTCGTGCGACTGCTCCAGCAGCATCCGCAACTCGTCCGGACCGTGCACCTGGGCCAACTGGTCCTGCGGATTGACCTTGAACAGACGCAGCATCGCGTTGGCCACCGCGTTGAGCACCGACAGCACCGGCCGGGACACCCGGGCGAAGGCCCGGAACGGCAGGGCCAGCAGCAGCGCGGACCGCTCCGGGTGGGTGATCGCCCAGGACTTCGGGGCCATCTCACCGACCACCAGGTGCAGGAAGGTGACCAGGCTGAGCGCGAAGATCAGCGCGATCACGTGGCTGGCGCCGTACGGCAGGCCGACGGCGTGCAGCAGCGGCCCCACCAGCCGTTCGATCGCCGGCTCGGCCAGCGCACCGAGGCCCAACGTGCACAGGGTGATGCCGAGCTGCGCGCCGGCCAGCATCAGCGACAGCTCGCGTACGCCGTCGAGAGCGGCCTTCGCCGCCCGCCCGCCGCCCGCCGCCGCCTGCTCCAGGCGGTACCGCTTGCTCGCCACCAAGGCGAACTCGGCGGCGACGAAGAACCCGTTGAGCGCCAGCAGGACCACCGAGGTGATCAGCGCGAATCCGGTACTCACGCACCCACCTCCGCAGGGCCGTCGGTGAGCTGGAGCCGTACCGAGTCGGCCACGTGCCGGTCCACCGCGAGCACCTCGACCAGGGCACGCGGCCCCGGACCGTGGTCACCGTCGGCCGGCAGGCGGATCTCCAGGCGGTCACCGACCTCGGGTACCCGGCCCAGCTCCCGCATCACCAGTCCGGAGAGGGTGTCGTACTCGGGGCCCTCGGGCAGCGCGATGCCGGTGCTGTCGGCGACCTCGTCGATGCGCCAGCGGGCCGGCACCACCCACGAGCCGTCCTCCTGGCGGGCCGGGGCCCGCTCCGGCGGGTCGTCCTCGTCGCGGATCGGGCCGACCAGTTCCTCGGCGATGTCCTCCAGCGTGATGACGCCCGCGAAGCCGCCGTACTCGTCGACCACGCAGGCGAGCTGCCGGTGTCCGGACCGGAGCCGGTCCAGGACGATGGGCAACGGCAACGTCTCGGGTACGAGCAGCGGTGCGCCGGCGACCGTACTGACCGGGGTGGTGGCACGCCGTGCCGGAGGCACCCCGAGTACGTCGGCGATGCCGATCACGCCGACCAGGTCGTCGACGCCCTCGGTGCCGCGTACCGGGAAGCGGGAACGCCCGGTGTCGAGCAGCTCGACCACCCGGCTGACCGGCTCGTGGGCCAGGACGGTGTGCACGTCGACCCGGGGCACCATGGCCTCGCCGGCGGTCAGTTGACGGAAATCGAGCCCCCGGTCCAGCAACTCGGACATCTCGGCGTCGAGATGTCCGCCCTGCCGGGACTCGGCGATGATCTGCTCCAGGTCCTCCGGCGTGGCACCGCTGGGCAGTTCCTCGATCGGTTCGATGCCGACCCGGCGCAGCAGCCGTACCGCGGCCCGGTCGAACAGTTTGATGAGCGGCCCGGCGACGGCCAGGTAGACCAGGGTGGAACGGGACAGCGCCCGGGCCACCGACTCGGGCCGGGCGATGGCCAGGTTCTTGGGGGCCAGCTCGCCGACCACCATCTGCACCACGGTCGCGATGACCAGGGCCAGGGCGACCGACAGCGGGAGGCTGACCGCGGTGGAGACGCCGGAGACGCCGAGCAGCTCGGCCAGGCCGGCGCCGAGATAGGGCTCGGCGAGGTAGCCGACCAGCAGCGTGGTGACGGTGATGCCGAGCTGCGCGCCGGAGAGCATGAACGACAGCCGACCGGTGACCTCCAAGGCGCGGACGGACGCCTGGTCGCCCTCGTCGGCACTCTGCTTGAGCTTGCCCCGGTCGACCGCGACGTAGCCGAACTCCTGCGCGACGAAGTAGCCCGTCGCGATGGTCAGAACGATGATCAGTACGAGACCGACGGTGATCAACACGGGACGCTCAGGGCTCCCGGGGTCGTCGGGTCGTGTGGATGCCGGGGCTTACCCGGCTGGCTACTGCTGCCCTCCTGGGCAGAAGAGTCGATCATCCCCTCATTCTACCGGCGGGGACGCCCGGCTCGCGGGCTGTGGAGGCACTGTCCCGACCGCGTGGCACGCCGCCGTCCGGCCTGCTCGGTGTGCGGCGTGCGGCCGCGGGGTGTGGGGTGCTCGGGGTGCGTGGCAGTGCAGCTGCTGTGCGCACGGCGTGTCGGAGAGCTGCACTGCCACGCTCTTGCCGATCGGTCCAGCGGCGATGGTGCGGGCGGGCGGCGTAGACGTCGGCGGGATGCGGGTGGTCCAGGTGCCACAGGATGCGCATCGGGTCGAGTCGTGAACGACCATCTTGACCCCGGTGGACCTCGCTCTTCGGGCATGCCGCTGTTCGGATGTTAGGAGGGGACCCCTGCTATACCGGAGGCGTTAGCAGGGGGCCCTTCCTTACACCCGGGCGGTCAGTTTTGCACGATGCGGACGTCGTCGACGGCGGCCTCGACCAGGCTGGCGGTGCTGGCGTCGGCGGCGTCGATCACGATCCGGACGGTCTGTCCGCGTAGGGCCGAGATGTCCGCGCCGCCGGTCTGCCAGGAGGCGGCCCGGTTGGTGGCCGCGCCGGTCGCGGTGAGCGCGGTGAGCGTGCTGCTGCCGACCACGCGTACCCGCAGGTAGTCGGCGCTGCTGGAGTTGTTCAGGTGGGCCAGGTACCAGGAGAACGAGAGCGTCAGCGTGCCGGTGGACGGCAGGGTGATCGTCGGGGACTGGACGGTGCTGACGCCGCCGTCGAGGTCGTGGTCCCCCGCGCTGCTGCCCGCGAGCGGTCCGGTGACCAGGTCGAAACTGCCGCTGACGGTGGTGCCGAGCTGGGTGGCGACACCGGAGCTGCTGGTGGCGGCGGGGTCCGCGCGCTCCCACCGACCGGCGGTGGCGGTGTCCGTACCTGCCGGGTTGACGGTCCAGCCGGTGGCGGTCTCGAAGGTGTCGCTGTAGACCGTGGTGACGGGCGGTGGGGTCGCCACCTGGGCCAGCGTCCAGACGGTGTACGCGATCGCGTCGGCGTTGCGGTCCAGCGCGGTGTCGTTGATGTTGGTGAGCGTGTCGCAGGACCGGTGGTAGCAGGGGTCGAACGCCTGCCCGGCGGTGCCGCCCCAGAGTGACGCCTGGGCGCTGGACTTGGTGCCCTCGGCGCCGGTGAAGGTGCCACCGGCCGGGATGCCCACGCTGATGAACGGGCCGTAGTCGCTTCGTCCGTCGAAGTCGGTGCCCCGGGTCGGTACGCCGATCGAGGTGAAGTACGCCTGGATGGTCTGCTCGATCTGGGCGGAGCCGGCCGGGCCGGGCCCGGAACCCACCCCGTCGGAGTTGTCCCCGTCGTAGACGAAGTAGCCGGCGTTGGGTGAGCCGACCATGTCGAAGTTCAGGTACTGCTTGATCCGGCTGCGCTCGGCGGTGGGCAGGTTGTTGACGTAGTACTGCGAGCCACGCAGCCCCAACTCCTCCGCGCCCCACCAGGCGAACCGCAGGTGCCGGTCGGGTGCGAACCCGGTCCGGGCGACGGCGAGCGCCACCTCCAGGATCGCGGCCGAGCCGGAGCCGTTGTCGTTGATGCCGGGCCCCGCGGTGGTGCTGTCCAGGTGCGCCCCGGTCATCACGACCGCGTTCGGGTCGCCGCCGGGCCAGTCGGCGATCAGGTTGTAGCCGGTGGCGCCGTTGTAGGTGAACGACTGGACGGCGGTGGTGTAGCCGACGGCGTCGAGCTGTGCCCGGACGTAGTTGACCGAGGCGAGGTAGCCGGGTCTGCCGTGTGCCCGGTTGCCACCGTTGGCGGTCGCGATCGACTGGAACTGGTTGAGGTGCCCCTTGACGTTGGTCAGGGAGATGTCGGGCGCGGTGACGGCGGCGGCGATGGGTGCGGCACCGGCCACGGGCGCGCCCGCGAGGGCCGACGCGGCGACCGTCGCGGTGGCGACGACCGCGGCTAGCCCGGCGGTACGGAGGGTGCGGGGTCTCATGGGTCCTCCCGGTTCGGGGGCGAGCACCGGCCGACCGTGGGTGCACGGGTGGCCGGCGGACGGCCATTTGATCGATGTCCGTCATTGCGAGAGGTTGCTGGGCCGGGCCCTGGCGGGCAAGACGCAAGGTGCCGGATTGATCGCTCCGTCCGAAATCCGGCGTGTCACCGGTCGGCGAGGTCGTCGGCCTCCAGCAGTTGCCGGTCCAGTCGTCCGCTGCGGTACGCCGCCCGACCGATCATCTGCGCGGCGACCGGCGCGGTGGCCAACTGGAAGACCCCGACCAGCGCGATCATCCCGATGTCGGAGACGGTCCGCAGCCGCAGCCCGACCCCCAGCAGCAGGAGCAGGACGCCGAGCACCTGCGGCTTGGTGGCCGCGTGCATCCGGGTCGGCGCGTCCGGGAAGCGCACCACCCCGATCGCGGCGGCCAGGCTCAGCAACGCACCGGCGATCAGGCTGGTCGCGCCCAGCCAGTCGGCGACGGTCCCGAGGGTCACCCCGTCCAGCCAGTTCGCGGCCGACAACACGGTCGACCGGACGGCCGTCACGGCTTCTCCCGGACGGCGAAGCGGACCATCGACACCGAGCCGACGAAGCCGAGCAGGCCGAGCGCCACCAGCACCGGCAGCGTGGTGGCGTGCCGGTTGATCGCCGCCTCCGCACCGACTGCGCCGATCATGGTGGCCAGCAGCATGTCGGCGGCGATCACCCGGTCCAGCAGCGACGGCCCCCGGTAGAGCCGGGCGAGGGCGAGCAGCGCGGTCACCGACAGAAGACCCGCCAGTACGACGATGAGGACGGTGTTCACGGGGACTCCTTGTCGGCCGGGTCGGCGCGCAGGCGGCGGACCTCGGCCGTCGACCCCACCGCCTCGATGATCCGCCGTTCCACGGCGCGTACCTGCTCGCGGGCGTCGATGAGGTCGCTGCGTCGGCGTACGTCCAGCACGTGCACGTAGAGCGTCGCGCTCTCCCGCTCCACGTCCACGATCAACGTCCCCGGCACCAGCGAGAGCGCCTCGGCGGTGAGGGCCAGGTTCAGGTCGGTGCGGACCCGCAGTCGCACCGCCACGATGGCCGAGCGGGGCACGTACCCGGGCTGCACCGCGATCCGGGCGACGTGCGCGCTGGCCCGGACCAGTTCGACGACGAACCGGACCCCGAACACCAGCAGTCCCCAAGGCCGCAGCCGCCCGGCGAAGGTCACCGGCGGGAGCGGGAAGAACACCAGCACCGCCGCGCCGACCAGGATTCCGCCCAGCAGGTTGCCCCAGGTGAACTCGCCCCAGAGCAGGTTCCAGACCAGCACCAGCCAACCGACGGCGATGGCCTGGTCCCGCCACCGGCCCGCCCGGCCGCGTACGTCCCGGCCTGGCTCGTCGGCCGGCCCGTCGTGGAGATCGGTCACGGTGGACCGTCCGGCAGGACGGCGTGGATGTACGGGGTCCGCTCGCGCAGGTCGACGGCCGCGCCGGTGGTCACGTCGAACAGTGGACCCGCCACCACGGTCAGGGACACCCCGAGGGCCACCAGGGCGATGGTGGCGCCGACGGTCAGCGCGGGCAGCGGAGCGGTCGGTTCGACGGTCTGGCAGGGCGTACGCCAGAAGGCCAGGTTCCACACCCGGCTGGCCACGTAGAGCGTGAGCAGGCTGGTCAACGTGCCGACCGCCACCAGCGTCCAGGGCAGCGCGCCGCCGACCGCCACGCCGGCCTGGAGCAGCCCGAGCTTGCCGAGAAACCCGGAGAACGGCGGTATGCCGGCGAGGTTCATCGCCGAGACGAAGAAGAGCACGGCGAGCAGCGGCGTCAACCGGGCCAGGCCGCCGAGCCGACGCAGGTCGGTGCTGCCGGTGCGTTGTTCGATCAGGCCGGCGACCAGGAACAGGGTGGTCTGGATGGTGATGTGGTGGACCACGTAGAAGATGGCCCCGACCAGTCCGGCGACGGTACTGAGCCCCACCCCGAAGATCATGTAGCCGATGTGGCTGACCAGTGTGAACGAGAACAGTCGTTTCAGGTCCGACTGGGCCACCGCGCCGAGGATGCCGACCAGCATGGTCAGCCCGGCCACCACCATCAGCACCCGGTCGGCCTGCTCGCCGGGGAAGAGCAGGGTCTGGGTCCGGATGATCGCGTACACGCCGACCTTGGTGAGCAGGCCGGCGAAGACCGCGGTGACCGGGGCCGGGGCGGTCGGATAGCTGTCCGGCAGCCAGGCCGAGAGCGGGAAGACCGCCGCCTTGATGCCGAAGGCCAGCAGCAGCATCAGTTGCAGACTCAGCCGTACGCCCTCGGGCAGCCCGTCGAAGCGGGCCGCGAGGTGGGCCAGGTTGAGCGTGCCGGTCGCCGCGTACACCAGGCCGACCGAGATCAGGAAGATCATCGAGGCCAGGACGTTGACCACCACGTACGTCGAGCCGGTGCGGATGCGCAGTCGCGTGCTGTTCAGCGTGATCAGCACGAAGCTGGCGGCGAGCAGCATCTCGAATCCGACGAAGAGGTTGAACAGGTCCCCGGCGAGGAAGGCGTTCGTCACGCCGGCGGTCAGCACCAGGTAGGTGGGGTGGAAGATGGCCAGCGGCGCGGACTCGCCGGTGTCCGCCTGGCCCTGGCCGATCGAGTAGAGCAGCACGCACAGGGTCACCGCCGAGGAGACCACCAGCATCAACGCCGCCAACTGGTCGGCGACCAGCACGATGCCCACCGGTGCCGGCCAGGCGCCGACCTGCACCACCGCCGGACCGTGCCGGTAGGCGTGCACCAGCAGCAGCACCGCCACCACGAGTGTGGTGGCCAGGCAACCCACGCTGACGATGCGCTGCGGCACGGGCCACTTCGCCAGCAGCAGGGTCAGTGCCGCGCCCAGCACCGGCAGCAGCACCGGCAGCGGCACGAGGGCGGTCATCGGTGCCGCCCGTGCGACGCGTACCGGCTCATCCCGGGCCCCCCTCACGGCGGCGCTGCCACGGCGCGGGCGCGTCGACCTGCTCGGGGTCGCTCTCCGGCGGTTCCCCGCCGAGGTCCGCGGTGGAGACCTCCCGGCGCGCCGCGCGGCGGACGATCTGCTGGTCCTCCAGGTCGTCGGGCACCTCGTCGTCGCCGGTCAGGTACCAGCTGCGGTAGCTGATGGCGAGCAGGAAGGCGGTGAACCCGAACGTGATGACGATGGCCGTCAGCACCATGGCCTGGGGCAGCGCGTCGCTCATCCGATCCGGCTCGGTGACCCCGGCGACCGGTGCCCGCCCGGACCGGCCACCGAAGATGATCAGCAGGTTGACGCCGTTGCCGATCAGGATGATGCCGAGCAGGATCCGACTCAGGCTGCGTTCCAGCAGCAGGGTCACCCCGCAGCCGACGAGCACCCCGATCGCCACGAACGAGACAAGGTTGGCCCCGGCGCTCATCGGGTGCCGCCCCGGCGCTCCACGGCGAGCCCGCCCTCGGGTCCGCCGGCCGCCTCGATGTGCCGGTCCACCTCGGCACCGAGACTGCGCAGCACGTCCAGCGCCAACCCGATCACCACCAGATAGACGCCGATGTCGAAGAAGAGCGAGGTGATCAGGTAGAAGTCGCCGATCACCGGCAGCCAGAGGTCGATCCGCGCGCTCTCCAGCACGGCACCGCCGGCCAGCAGGGAGGCCACCGCGCCGCACACCGCCAGGCCCAGCCCGGCGCCGAGTACGGTGCCGGCGGAGACCGGCGCGGCCTCGGCCAGTTCGTACCGGCCGCCGGCGAGGTAGCGCATGGTCAGCGCCAGGCTGGCCACCAGGCCACCGGCGAATCCCCCACCGGGCGCGTTGTGGCCGGAGAACAGCAGGTAGAAGGAGAAGAGCACGGCGGTGTGGAAGATCAGCCGGGTGACCACCTCCAGCACGATCGAGCGGTTGCGTTCGATCAGCGTGGCGCCGCCGCGCAGCCACACCGGCCGCCCGGCCAGGCTCTCGCCCCGGTCGGCGTCCAACCGTCGGGGCCGGGGGCCGGTGCGGGACTGCTGGAAGACCAGACTGGCCACCCCGGTCGCGGCGGCCACCAGCACCGCCAGCTCACCGAACGTGTCCCAGGCCCGGATGTCGACGAGCGTCACGTTCACCACGTTGCGGCCGTACCCCTGCTCGACGGCGAGCCGGGGGAAGTCCTCGGAGATGGTGCGGGTGTGCCGGGCCGCCGTCGCGGCCAGCGCGAGCCCGGCCACGGTGAGGCCGACGAGTGCGCCGATCGACCGGCGGATCCAGCGGCTGCGACGCAGCGGACGCACCGAGAACCGCTCCGGCAGGCGACGTAGCACCAGCACAAAGACCGCGATGGTCACGGTCTCCACCAGGAACTGGGTGAGCGCCAGGTCAGGTGCGCCGTGCAGCACGAAGAACATCGCGGTGCCGTAGCCGGTCACCCCGACCAGCAGCATCGCGGTGAGCCGGCGGCTGGCCCCGACGGCGAGCAGCGCCGCCATCGCGATCACCAGCAGCACCACCGGCTGCGCGGGCGAGCCCCACAGCATCAGGGATTGTTCCCACGGACGGATCACCAGCAGCACCCCGCCCGGCACGGCGGAGAGCACGATCAGGATGAGACCGAGGTACTGCGGCAGTGAACCCCGTTGGGTGACGCTGGTGACGTCCACCGCGGTCCGGTCGAAGCGGTGGATGAGCCACTCGTAGCCCTGCTGTCCGGTGGCCGGGGACCGCAGTCGGGCCAGCACCGGGGTCAACGGACCGCGGAGCAGGAACAGCACCGCGCCGCCGGCGAGGGTCAGCGCGGAGAGACCGAGCGCGAGGTGGAAGCCGGGCCAGAGGGTGAGGTGCCCGTGGACCGGTCCGAGGAGTTGCGCGTACGGGCGGAACAGGTGGTCGAGCGCGCCCGCCGCCGGCCCGGCGACGAGTCCCGCCCCGGCGAGCACGGCCGGTGGCCAGAGCATCGCCGCCGGGATCCGCTCCAGTTCGGTCGGCGCCAGGCCGGGACGGGTGCCGAACGCGCCCCAGAGGAACCGGATGCTGTAGGCGACCGTGAGCACGGTGCCGACCACCAGCACGGCCAGCGCCGCCGGCCGATCGGTGAAGGCGGCGAAGATCGCCTCCTTCGCGGCGAAACCGAACAGTGGCGGCACCCCGGCCATGGAGGCGGCGGCGAGCCCGGCCACCACCGCCAGGAGCGGGGTACGCCGCCCCAGGCCGGACAGCTTGCGCAGGTCACGGGTGTGTGCGCCGTGGTCGATGATGCCGACGACGAGGAACAGCGCCGCCTTGAACAGGGCGTGTGCCACCAACATCGCCACGCCGGCCAGCGCGGCGTCCGGGGTGCCCACCCCGATCGCCACCGCCACCAGGCCGAGCTGGCTGAGCGTGCCGTACGCCAGCAGCAGTTTCAGGTCGTTCTGCCGCAACGCGGACCAGCCGCCCAGCACCATGGTGGCCAGCCCGGCGACAAGTACCACCGGTCGCCACGGGCTCGCCTGCGCCAGCAACGGGGCGAGCAGACCGAGCAGGTAGACGCCGGCCTTCACCATCGCCGCCGCGTGCAGGTACGCGCTGACCGGCGTCGGTGCCGCCATCGCCACCGGCAGCCACGAGGTGAACGGCAGCAGGGCCGACTTGGACAGCGCCCCGAGCAGGATCAGCACCACGGCGACGACCAGGTACGCCCCGCCGGGCAGCGGGTGTTGCGACAGTTCCGACAGGCGGTAGGTGCCGGCGTGGTGGCCCAGCATGATGAACCCGACCAGCATGGCCAGGCCGCCGAACGTGGTCACGGTCAGCGCCTGGGCGGCGGCCCAGCGGGCCGAACGCCGCTCGGCGCTGTGCCCGATGAGCAGGTACGAGAAGACCGTGGTCAGTTCCCAGCAGACGTAGAGCAGCAGCAGGTCGTCGGCGAAGACCAGGCCGAGCATGGCTCCGGCGAAGCCGACCAGCACCCCGGCGAACTGGGCCGTCCCGACGGCCGGGGGCGGGAAGTACCGTGCGCTGTAGACCAGCACCAACGCGCCGACGCCGCCGATCAGCAGGGTCATCACCCAGGACAGCGTGGTCGTCCGGAAGGCCAGGTCGAGCCCGAGCTTCGGGATCCACGGGTACGTCTCGACCACCGCACCGCCGTCGGTCACGTCGGGGGTGCGGACCACCGCCCAGCCGAACGCGGCGGCCGGCGCGAGCGCCAGCGGATAGCAGGCGCGCGCACCCCACCGACGGACCAGCAGCGGTGCCGCCAGCGCCGCCACGAGGTGCAGGATCAGCAGTACGAGCACGCGCGCTCCCGGTCGAGGTGGCAGCGGCGCCCGTTTCGCGTGCATGGCGCCTACCTGCGATCAGACGACATCTCCGGGGCGCGATAGACGGTTTTACCGAAAAAAGCCCATATTCACCTTTGCCTGGCGCGTCGAGGGTGCCAGGCGGCGGGCGCGAAGCTGACCCACCCCTCGTGGCGCCCTTTGCTCTGCTTCAACCCACGCAACAGTCACCCTTCGTGTCGATCATCGAGGTCGCCATCGGCGCCGGTCGCCAGAGCAGCGCAGTTCAGAGGGCATTGCGTGGGTTGAAGCAGAGCAAAGGCGAGCGAGAGCACTCGGAGTCGACCCGGGGAAGCCACGAAGAGTGACCGGCCGCAGTCGACCACGTGGGGCGACCGCGCTCGACCGGGAGAGATTCGGTGACGCTCGGGCGCGGCGGGGCCTCGCCACAGGCGGCGCGAGGGGTTCCGTCCTATCCGGCGCGGGTCTCGACCGTCAGGTCCGGTCGGCCGAGTTGCCGTGCCGCCTTGTTGACCAGTCGCTGGGCTGCGGCGAGCGAGCGCACGGAGAGTAGCCGCCCTCGACTCTCCCGGCGGAGCACGAAATAGTGCACGGCGACCCGCACCCGCGCCCGGTCGGCGGCACTGGCCTGGGCCGTCGACGCGATCAACTCCCGCAGGCAGCCAGCGAGACGCTCGGCCAACTCAAGATCGGGCCCGTGCAGGCCGGTGCGGAGAGTGGCGACATGACTGTCGACCTTGCGAATCAGGACGTCGGTGCCGGACCCTGGACTCCGCTCCTCGACGTCCATCCGACCTCCTCGCCGTGCGCTACACCGCGAGTGAAGTTACTTTATGTTGCCGGATGCAAGCAAGCAGTTAAGTAAGACTTAACGGATTCTACGGTCATGACGCCTGCAACGCCTTAAACAGACATACCTCTCCACCGTCGAACACGAAGGATGTCGGTCCCCAGGGGCAGTATGGGGTCGTGGCGGATTCCAGCGGCGGGTCCACGGGGGTGCTCTCCCGCTTCGGTCCGGCGACCCGGGAGTGGTTCGGGGCGGCCTTCGCCGCGCCCACGGCAGCGCAGGCCGGCGCCTGGACGGCGGTCGCGGCCGGGCGGCACGCCCTGGTGGTGGCGCCGACCGGTTCCGGCAAAACCCTCGCCGCCTTCCTCTGGTCGCTCGACCGGTTGGCCCGCGAGCCGGCCCCCGACGACCCCCGACACCGGTGCCGGGTGCTCTACGTCAGCCCGCTCAAGGCGCTCGCGGTCGACGTCGAGCGGAACCTGCGCGCACCTCTGGCGGGCATCCGGCAGGCCGCCACCCGGCTCGCGCTCCCCCCGCCGGAGATCACCGTCGGCATGCGGACCGGCGACACCCCGGCGGACGAGCGGCGGGCCTTCGCACGGACTCCGCCGGACATCCTGATCACCACCCCGGAGTCGCTGTTCCTGCTGCTCACCTCCGCCGCGCGGGACGCGCTGCGGGGCGTCGAGACGGTGATCGTCGACGAGGTGCACGCGGTCGCCGGCACCAAACGCGGCGCCCACCTCGCGCTCTCCCTGGAGCGTCTCGACGAGTTGTTGCCCGCTCCGGCGCAGCGGATCGGGCTCTCCGCCACCGTCCGGCCGCTCGACGAGTGCGCCCGGTTCCTCGGCGGCGCCCGCCCGGTCGACGTGGTGGCCCCGGCCAGCGCCAAGACGATCGAGGTCAGCGTCCAGGTCCCGGTGGAGGACATGACCCGCCTCGACGAGCAGGAGCAGCCGGAGGACGACCTCGGGCGCCCCAGGTCGGCGTCGATCTGGCCCGCCGTCGAGGAACGCGTCCACTCGTTGATCCGAGCCCACCGCTCGACCATCGTCTTCACCAACTCCCGGCGCAGCGCCGAGCGGCTCTGCGCCCGCCTCAACGAACTCGCCCACGAGCAGACCACCGCGCCGACCACCGGCGGGGTGACCCCGCCGGCCGAGCGTGCCGGCCGGACACCGGCGGAGATGATGGCCCAGGCCGGGGCCTGTCTCTTATACCATCT
>NZ_SISL01000132.1:0-13609 GCF_004307965.1 Verrucosispora sp. SN26_14.1
GGCCCGGACGTTGCCCTCGGCCGCGATGGCCGACCCACCCGGCCAGCCGGATCTGGGGGTGGCCAACCGGTTCGTCGCCGGGGAGGGGCTGCCCGACTGGTCCCGAGCCGGATACCTGGGCGGCCAGGTCCCGTCCGCCGGATACGTCACCGGGGCGGCCCCCTGCCGCATCGAACCGTCCCGACTGGCCAGCCAGTTCGGGGTGGTCCCCGACGACGGGGTGGACGACAGCGCAGGCCTGCAACAGGCCATCGACACGATCCGCTCGGACTGCTCCCCCACCGCCAGCCACTACCGGCTCTCTCTGATCGAGCTACCCGCCGGCCGGCTCGACGTCTCCCGGCAGATCTCCGTTGACGCGAGCTTCCTGCTGCTGAAGGGGCAGGGCTCCGGCACCGGAGGCACCCGGGTGGTGTTCCGCCCGGACACCAACACCCGGTACGACACCCTCAGCTCCGACGGCAGCCGCTGGGAACCGACCACCATGACCTGGGGCAGCGGCAACGACACCGGTCGGGGCGGCTGGATCTGGCCGGGCCGGGCCCTGTTCAAGGTGCAGAACCGGGAGGTGGCCACCCGGTACGCCGACGAGTGGCAGTCCGCCCCGGCCAACCGCAAGGACCTCTTCGAGGGTTCGGTCAACCAGCACTGGGTCTCCGGGATCCGGGTCGCCGCCCGCTCCGCCGACCCCGGGTTCTCCGCCCGGGCCGGGCAGAGCGTGATCCAGTTGGTGAGCAACGCCGACATGGGCAAGTTCAGCCTGGGCGGGCACGTCTGGGTGGGAGCGGCCAACAGCATCAAGTTCTACGAGGAGCAGGGGCTCAGCTACGCCGAGCACGGCAGCATGTTCGAGAACCTGCACATGCGCCAGCAGATGTTCCGGGTCGTCGGTGTCTCCGGCAGTGCGAAGACCATCACCCTGGACCGGCCCCTGGAGTTCGACCTGCCGGTGGACTCGGTCTCCGACGGCTCCGCCCCGCTGCTGACCGAGACCCCCTTCCAGAGCAAGGTGACCCCTCTGAAGGTGGTCGAGGGGGTCGGGTTCGAGGATTTCGCCTTCACCCAGGACATGACCGGGCTGCCCAAGGTCGGCGGCGGCAGCTACGCCCTCTCCCCCGCCGACGCGGTGCACAACTACGGCAACCTGGCACCGGAGTACGCCATGCACGGCGTCCTGTTCAAGTGGGCGGCCAACAGTTGGGCCCGGGGCCTCAACGGCACCATGACCGGCTCCCACCCCCTGGTCACCGAGGTCGCCCGGAACCTGCACATCGAGGGGAACACCTTCGACGGGGCCTGGAACAAGGGCAAGGGCGGCAACGGGTACCTGCGCGGCAGCCGGGTCTGGGACTCCCTGTACGCGTACAACACCAGCCGCAACCTGCGGCACTTCACCTTCCAGTGGTCGGCCAGCCGGAACGTCGCCTTCCGCAACGACCTGGACTCCGACCTCAACCTGCACGGCGGCTGGGAACGGTACAACCTCTTCGAGGGCAACACCGTGCGGGTGCCCTACGAACACCGCTCCGGCAGTTGCACCGCCAACTGCGGCGGGGAAGGGGGTGAACTCGACGACGGCACCTGGTACCCGATCTGGTGGGGGGCCGGACCGAAGGCGATCAAGTGGTCGGGCTCCACCGGGCCGCAGAACGTCTTCCACGGCAACACCCTGACCAAGCAGGTCACCCCCGGGGGTCCCTTCGCGCCCTACACCCCCTACTCGGCGCAGAGCCCCGGGGTGCCCGCCGACGCGGTGCACCAGTTCGGCTCGGACCCTGCGCACCCCGCCCGGTTCCGGCACCTGACCCAGTCCGGCGCGGTCATCCCTGACTGGTCCGGCCGGGAGACCCTGGACTACTCCGGGGGCCAGGGGGTGGTCCAGTTGGCCGACCGACGCCGCCCCTCCCTGTTCCTGCACGACGCCGGGCAGCTCGACCCTCGGCAGGACGAGGCCCACAAGGCAGCCACCTGGAACATGCAGGGCGCCGGGTCGCGCGCCGACGGCTCCTATGACAACAAGTACACCAGCGGACTGCTGCGGTTGTTGCGCGACGCGGAGGTGGTGGCGTTGCAGGAGGCCGGCAGCCCTCCGGGGGGCGCCCACCACCTCGCCGACCACCCGCAGCTCGACTTCGTGCGCCAGGACCCGCAACACGGCCTCTTCACCCCCGACGTCGAGGAGTACCGGTACGGCGGCACGAACAGTCGCCCCGGGGGATACCTCTACTGGCTGTGGACCGACACCAACCCAGAACCCGCGGGCCGGGTGAACCTGGCGATCGCCACCCGGGAACAGGTCGACCCGGCCGGGATCGTCGTGGTGGCCAGCCCGTTGGGAGGTCGCCCCGCCCTGGGGGTCACCGTCGGCGGGACGGTCTTCTTCAGCCTGCACGGCTGGTCCCCCGGGGGCAACGACCTGCCGGGGCTGCTGGAGGCAATCCGGGTCCGGATGCTCACCGCCGGGCCGAACAACACCCCCCGGGACTGGGTGGCGATGGGGGACTTCAACCGACACCCGAACAACCTCGCCGCCGTGCTGGACGCCGCCCACTTCGCGGTGCACACCCCCGCAGCCGCGACCCACCCCTCCACGAACCCGACCGCACTGCTGGACTACGCGGTGGTACCCCGTGGGGTGGCGGCGCCCCGGGTCACGGGCAGCACGGTGCGCACCGACATCGTTCTCTCCGACCACCTGCCGGTGCAGTTCGACCTGGTGCTGCAGGCCGCCGCCGAGCCCCGACCCCCGGTGGCCGAGCCCCCCTCAGGGCAGGGGATCCTGCTGCGCAGCGCGGACACCACCAACGTCGTCGACATCGTCCACAGCGGCACCAGCCACTTCCTGGTGGACTCCCCGTACCACAGCGGCTTCCAGCAGAAGTGGTCCCTGATCCGCAGCGGAGAGCACCCCGGGTATTACCAGATCATGAACCTGCTGACCGGCAGCCTGATGGGGCAGGCAGAGGGAGCCCGGGACGGCTGGGTGGTCCAGTGGCACCAGGAGGCCCTGGACCAACTATGGTGGCCCGATCCGCAGGAGGACGGCACCTGGACCCTGCGTAACCGGGTCACCGACCAACTGCTGACCGTCGTGCCGGAGCTGGGGCTGCTCGCCGGCCGGGATCCCGACGGGTCGGCCCGGCAACGCTTCTTCCTCCAGTCTGAGGCCGAGATGACCGACCTGCAGGAGATCACCCACTACCCGCTGGAGGGCACCCACGACTTGGTCGCCGACGTCTCCGGGGAGAGCACCGGCGTCAACACCCCGATCATCCTGTATCAGGAGACCGACGGCACCAACCAGCGGTTCATCCGGATCCCCGCCGGGTCCACCGGGGACACCCCTTGTTACTACCTGGTCAACGGGGGCCGGTACCTCAGCTCCTCGGCGACCGGGAACGCCACCTTCGGGGCGGGGGTGACCCTGCAGGACTTCCGCCCGGACACCGACGAGTACCTGTGGTGCGTGCGGCAGCAGGGGGCCTCCTTCACCCTGGCCAACCGGACCGAGGTCAACGGGGTGCCGACCGACCTGTACCTCACCGAGCACGGGTACGGTCAGCAGCTCACCGTCGACCCCTCCGGCCCGGGGCCGATCCAGACCTGGGTCTGGGAGGCGGCCACCAGCTGATCCCCTCCCGGCCGGGCCCCCACGACAGGGACCCGGCCGGGGTGGGCTCGTCCGGCCCGCACTCCACGGTGCGCAGCCGGCCGCAGGTGCCGGTCAGCGGGATGTTCCACAGCCGGGCACCCCCGCAGGGCGGCCACGGAGAGCCGGTAGAGCGTGGCTGCGGGTCATCGGCTGGTTGGCGTGGCTATGCGGGCTGGGCGTGTGTGAGTGTGGCGTAGACGATGATGTTGTCGCGGTAGCTGTCGCGTGCGGTGTCGAATGGGCCGCCGCAGGTGATCAGCCGCAGTGCGGCGTGGTCCACGGGGCCGTAGACCGCTTCGGTGGGGAAAGTGTCCTTGGGGTGCCGTTCGGTTTTGGTGACGGTGAACGTGGCCCGGCTGCCGTCTTCGCGGTCGACGGTAAGGGTGGCGCCCGGCGCGAGTGCGGCGAGGTCGTGGAAGCTGCCGTCGTGGCCCTTCCAGTTGACGTGGCCGGCGAGGACGGCGGGCCCGAGGGCGCCGGGTGTGGGTGCCTTGGTGTACCAGCCGACGTCGGTGGCGGTGTCGGGCACCTGCATGGTGCCGTCGGGTTGCAGTCCGAGCGGCACGGTCGGGGCGCTGACCTTCAGCGACGGGATGGATACCCGGGTTGGCGGTGAGCTGGGCATCAGTGGACCGGTGGTGAGCTCGTCGCGTTGGCCGCCGGATGAGGCGGCGGCGTCGGCCTTCGGCGGCGGCGGGGCGCCGGTGGGTACGTCGCCGGACGAGCAAGCCCCGGCGCTGATGGTGGCTATCGCGGTGAGGATGGCGGTGACCGCCGGGAGCGTACGCCTCCGGCGGTCACCGCCACGCGTGGCGAGCCGGGTGATGGTCATCGTGCGTTCCGGTCAGTTCTGCCGCGCCAGGCGGCGACGCGTCACGGCCAGGCCGGCCACACCGAGCAGCGCCAGACCGCCGATCGCATACAGGCTGAGGGCTCCGGAGCTGATGCCGGTGCTGCCGTCGCCGGTGGCGACACCGCCGGCGGGGACGGAACCGGCGGCGGCGCCGCTGACCATGCCGCAGGTGGCCGGGTCGGTGGCTTCGGCCGGGATGCCGTTGACTCCGACCGATTTGGCGAAGGTCGATTCACCGAGGGCTTCCATGTCGTACTTGCCGTTGCCGTTGGCGTCGATGCCGTGCTGCACGATGTGCAGGTCCTTGAGGTGCTCGATGGTGCCGGTGGGCAGTTCCGCCGCCGGGATGGTGCGTTCGTAGGTCAGGTTGCCGTCGGCGTCGGCGGTGGGCATGCGGTCCACGGCCAGGCCGCTGGCCTTGGTCGTGTCTCCGGTGGTGGTGAGGGAGATGAAGATGTCGCCGTACATCTTCAGGCCCTCCTCGGTGCTGACGTATCCGTTGCCGTCGGCGTCGGCGGACTTGTCGGGGCAGTGGAAGTCCATGCCGTTGGCCGCGCCGTGGATGTGCTGCGCGTGTGGCGAGTTCGGTGTCATGCCCTGCGATCTGATCTGCACCTTCAGGTCGCCGCCGCTGGTGGCGGTCAGCGTGGCGGTGCCGGTGGCGCCGGTCTCGTTGAGGTCCAGCAGCTTCACCTGGACGCTCTCGTCGGCATACGCCGTCCCGGGGAAGGCGAGGATCAGCGCCACTGCGGGCAGGGCGAGCAGGCTACGGGTCAGTCTCACGAAAGGTCTCTCCTATCAGGTGGACCCGGCCGCGGCGCCCGGGTGTCGTCGTCGGGTGTTCGGTGCGGCGGCCGAGCCGGATGGGTCCGGCACGCACAAATCGCTCACGCGCTGCGACGGAAGCTGCCGGACAGGACGCGGTAGACGGATTCGCTGTCGGTCCAGGTGGCGTCTGGGGTCACCCAGGTCAGTGCGTACGCCATCCCTGGGCTGGTGCCGTTGACCAGCAGTCGACGGGCGTGCCGCCGTTCGCCGTCCGGTCCGTCCCAGGCGTACTCCCACTCGGCGGCGCCGCCGGGCCGGATCAGCGGGCCGATGCTGATCCTCGTGTAGCCGGGCAGCGCGCCGGCCTCGGTCAGGCGGTCGGCCTCGGCGCTCCAGTGGTCGCTCGGGATCGTCCGTCTCTGCACCGTGAGATCCACGGCCAGCAGTCGATCCTGGTGTGGATCCTGGAGGCAGACGACGTCACCATCGGTGAAGCGGAGCCACCCCGGGGGTACCGCGATGCCGAAGCCCTCATCGTCGGCGTGCCACGACCAGTCCGGCGGCACGGCACGGTCGCCGCGTGCGGACGCATCCTCGGACACCATGCGAGGTGGTTCCTGAGCTGGGGCCAGACACGGTGCCGCGGGTATCGTGCTCGCCGTGGCGCCGACCGGGGCCTGCCCGCCGTCGACCAGGTCCAGTGCGGGCAGTGATCGGCCGGTGAGCCGGACCGGTGCCGGGTCGGGGGTGCTGCTGGTGGTCGGTCCGGGCGAGCGGCCGGTGCGGGGCCAGGTGGCGGCGGCCAGACCGGCGACGGCTGGGCCGCCCAGGGCAACATCCTCACCGGCCCCGAGGTCATCGACGCCCTGCGCGACACCTGGCTCACCGGCACCGACATGCCCTTCGCGCAACGCCTGGTCGCCGCGCTGCGCGCCGGCCAGAGCGCCGGCGGCGACCGACGCGGCCAGCAGAGCGCCGCCCTGCTCGTCGTCCGAGCAGGCAGCGGGTACGCCGGCACCGGCGACATCGCCATCGACCTGCGCGTCGACGACCACCCCGACCCGATCACCGAACTGGAACGCCTGCTCGCGCTGCACACCCGCATGTTCAGCCGCCCCGACCCGGCCACCCTGCTCACCCTGGCCGGCGCCCTCGCCGTCGAGGTGGCCGGACTCCTCACCGCGCTCGGGCACCCGGCCGACCCGACCGAGCCGGAGGACGCCCTGGTCGCCTGGGCCGGGATGGAGAACCTGGAGCAACGACTGGTGCCCGGCCGCATCGACCCGGTCGTCCTGGCCCACCTGCGTACCGCCGTCCCGCACGTCCCGGCCCCCCGCTCCCCCGCCTGACCGCGCCTCACCTGGAACTTCCATGCAGAAGATCACGCTCGATCCTGGATCGAGTGGTCTCCTGGCGCGACGGCAACCACTCGATCCAGGATCGAGCGTGATCTTGAAAGGTGCGGGAGGCCGTACTGACGATTCGGCGGTACGTCTATTCCTGCTGGCTCTCGCGCCACTGCGCGTCAAGAATGGCGGGCGTGACCACCGATCTCCTTGCTGACGTGGCCGAAACGTTCGAGAGGACCATCCGGGTCCGCATCTTCGACTCGGCCGGGCCGGGTGAACCCCATCGCAAACGGCGTGGTCGTCGTTCCGTCCTCGCCGACCAGCGTGACGCAGAGGCGCTGACTCACCTGCGGACGGCACTGGCGCTACGGCCCGACACCGAGGTCATGGACTGGATGCAGTGGCCCGATCTCTGGCTCGAACTGCTCGGACCCGACGATGGGCGGTTGGCGGTGATCGGATATCTCCGCCCCGACTGGCTGCGGTGGGAATCCGACGGTGACCTTGAGCTGCGAGACCCGACGGCCTTCGTGCAGTGGTTGACCCGCTGGGCTCCCGCAGCAGCGACGGCTACCGCCGGCTGACTCAGCACCTCGCGCCTTGGTCCGAACGGGAGACGACCACACTCCATCCATGTAAACGGAATCTAGGTAGATTCAATCTACGTAGATTGAATCTACCTAACTCCGGCCGAAGGAGAGCAGCCGCAGCCTCGCGCTGTCGAGCAGGGCCTGTTCGGCGGCGCTGCGCGGGCTGCGGCCGGTGGCCTTGGCGATCAGGGTCAGCCGATCCCAGCCCAGCTCCGCCGGCACGTCCCGCCCACCGGTGAGCAGGTCCGCGATCACCTGCGCGGCGGCCGGGGTCAGCCAGGCCGGTCGGTCCAGGGCGGCGGCCAGGTCCAGGCCGTGCACCCCGACCTCCAGCACCCGGGTACGCAGGAACTCGGTGACCGTCATCGCGTCACCGTGCCGGGTCCGCACCACCCGGTCCGGCGGGTACGCGTCGACGGCCGCCACCGTGGTCCGCCAGGCGCGGTCGAACTCGGCGGCCAGCCGGGACGCGCTGTCGACGTCTGCTGACGCCTGCGCGGAGGCGATGCGGTCGGCGTCGACCTGTGGGGTGAACTTGGCCGTGCCGAAGTACTCGGCGGCGTCGACGTGCGCCTGGGCGGGTGCCGGGCTGGCGAGCATGTCGGTCAGCCGGCCGACGCCGGTGTGGACGTGGGCCAGCAGCTGCGCCAGGTTCCAGGGCGGGCAGTCGGTGGGGCGGGTCAGGTCCGTGTCGTCGAGGGTGGCGAGCACCTCGCTCAGCCGGGTGCACTCGGCGGCGAAGGCGTCGCGGACCGAGCGGTGGGGGTCCGGACCGGGCACGGGTCAGCCCTGGTGGCGGGGGACGATGCGGTGCACGGAGGCCAGCACCAGTGCCATCACGACTCCCATGGTGCCGACGATGCCGGCGGCGCTGCCGGCGTACCCGAGGAACAGGGGGCGGCGGCCGAGTGCCTGCGGGGGTGTGCCGCGCACGCCGATGAGCCACCAGAGGGCCAGGGCGCAGCCGGCGATCACCAGGAGGCCGCCGACGCCGAGCAGGGTGGCGGTGAGCCGGTGCGCGTCGCCCGGTTCCACCTCGGCCTGTTCGCGTTGGGTGACCAGCAGCAGGAGTCCGGCCAGGGCTGCCCAGACGCCGACGACGAGGTACGCGGCGACGGCGTCGCTGGGGCGGTGCCAGCCGGCCGACAGGGTGGCGACTCCGGCGGCGGCGGCGTAGGTGGCGCCGAGCACTGCGCCGAGGGCGCGGACTCGGGGTGGCAGCACCAGCACCAGGGCGACGGCGACGGAGGCGGCGACGGTGGTGTGTCCGCTGGGCAGGCTGTTGCCGACGAACGCGCGTTCGGGGTCGATGCCGTAGTCGGGGCGGGCCAGGCCGTACTTGAGTAGTTGGGTGGTGACGTTGGCGCCGGCGATCAGTGCGGTGGCGGCGACGGCGAGGGCGATCCGGCCTCGGATGAGGGCGATGAACCCGATGGTGATGGTGACCGCGAGTAGTGACACCACGGACATGGCGTTGAGGATGCGGTCGACGGGTTCCTGGATGTGGTCGCGGCCGATCCGGTTGCCGGTCAGGGCGACGGTGTCGATCCACTGGCCGAGGCCGGTGTAGAGGGCCAGGCGCCAGATGGCGATGAAGGCCGCCACCTGGATGAGGGCCAGGACGACGAGCCAGACCGCAGTCCCACCCCGGGGCGTCACACGCACCCGGACAACTTAGCGGCACGGTGGGGCCGGATGGCCGGTGGCCCGCCGATGTCGCGGGGATAGGTTGGGGCGCAGGTGAAGGAGGAGATGGTGACCGGTACGGCGGAACGCGACCCGGCGGCGGCGCAGCGGCCGGAGTCGTTGGCCGACCTGCTCGGTGGACGGCAGGGGGCGGTCGACGCCACGGTGCCTCCGCTGGCCTTCACGCTGGGATGGTTGGTGGCCGGTCAGTCGGTGCGGGTGGGTGTCGTGGCGGCGCTGGTGGCCGGGGCGGTGGTGGCCGGGTGGCGGCTGCGGCGCGGTGACCGGCCCCGGTCGGTGGTGATCGGGTTGCTGGCCGTCTGTGTGGCCGCGCTGGTGGTGGTGCGTACCGGGCGGGCCGAGGACTTCTTCCTCGTGCAGTTGCTGGCCAACGCCGCCAGTGCTCTGGCCTGGGCGGCCAGCATCGTGCTGCGGTGGCCGCTGCTGGGTGTGGTGGTGGGTACGGCGTTGGGTCAGCGGGGGCGGTGGCGCCGTGATCCGGCGTTGCTGCGGGCGTACGGGCGGGCCAGCTGGGTCTGGACCGCGACCTATGTGGTGCGGCTGGCGGTGTTCGTGCCGCTGTATCTGGGCGGGCAGGTGTTGGGGCTGGCGGCGGCCCGGGTGGGGATGACGTGGCCGTTGGTGGCCGCTGCGTTGGCGGTGAGTTGGGCGGTGATCCGCCGGTCGCTGCCGGCGGGTCATCCGGGGGTGCGTCACCCGGTGGTGCCGGAGGCGGGCGTGGAAGCGGCGTCGGGCGCCGGGGCGGACGGTAAAGAGCCCGCACAATAAGGGAGAGGCCGCCACGGGGGGAGCGGCCTCTCCGGTGATGTACGTTACTCCGTCCCGGGCCGGTGTGTGATCCCGGGTCGGTCACATTTTTCCGCGATCTGCGGACCCGCCCCCGCAATCGGGGCGGTGGGGTGGGTCGACCGCTCCGCTGCGTCGGCCAGAGGGGCCGACCCACCCCGGCCTGACCGTGGGTGTCAGGCCGTCGTTCGGCCGGTGCCTGCCTCTACCCCCGAGGCCCGGCCGAAGCCTCCGGGTGGGTCACCGCCCACCCGGAGGAGTTTCGGTCAGCCGTTGGGGAACAGCTTCCCGTAGTCGGCGTACGCCATGGCGATGTCCGCCTGGGCCCAGAACCGGTGGTAGCGGAACTCCGGCTCCGGCCCACCGTCGAGGTAGGCCTGGACCTTGGGCCATGCCGGGTCGTTCTTGTAGAACGACCGGATGTCCAGGAAGCTCTTGCCCGGGGCGATGGCGTCACCGTTGGGCATGCGGCCGGTCCATCCCTGCGGGATGTAGAGGCCCTGCCCGGTGGAGGCGTCGTAGACGTCGTCGAAGCGGCGGTAGTCGCCCCGCTTCTCCACCGTCGAGACACCCTGCGCGTCGCTGTTGGCGTGCAGGGCGTCCAGCAGACCCTTGGCGGTGGTCTTCGCCGCCGCGTTGCCCGACTTCGCCGCGTACGCGATCAGCGTGCGGGCGTAGGCGGCGGCGACGCCGACGTCCTGGCCCTTGACCGTCACCTCGACGTGCAGGTTGGTGTTGGGCTGCGGGTTGGTCGGGTTCCAGGTGGTCGGCTGTCCGCTCCAGGCCATGTCCGACGGGATGGACCAGTTGGCGCCCAGCGTGGTGTTGGCGATCGCCCACGGCACCCACTTGTCGAGCAGTGCCTTGGCCTTGGCGTTGCCGCTGACCAGGTACAGCTCGGCGATGCGCTGCATCGACCAGGCCTGCATGCCGAACCACTGGTTCGACGGCGGGTCGTTGTAGACCGGGTCGACGTCGTAGAACATGCCGTAGAAGGTGGACGTACCGGCCGGCGGCGTGCCGTAGTGCCCGCCCCAGCTGTTGGTCGCGCCACCGGCGATGCCGCCCTCGGCCGACTGGAGCCAGGTGTAGAACTCCAGCTGCCGGTTGAGGCTGTTGGTCCAGTCCGCCGCCGCCGTGGACGAGCGCGGCTTGAGTTCGTTGACGTTGGTCAGCGCCCACGCCGCGAACGGGTTCTGGTAGCCGAAGTGGCTGTGGCTGGAACCGATGCGCCACGACCAGTTCTGGCTGGTCTCGTACGCGCCGCCCCAGGCGTAGTACCAGGACAGCAGGTAGTGCGCGGAGTCGCGGCCGCTACCGGCGGGGCACTGGCTGGCCCCGACGCAGTTGCCGATCCGCTTGAAGTACTTGTCGAACATGGCGTACCGCAGGTAGTCGCCCATCTTGGCGGCCTTGGTCACGGTGGCCGCCACGTCGGCCTGCTTGTTCTGCTCCTTGGCCCAGGTCAGCGCCCAGTAGGCGGCCTGCACGGCACGGGCGTCGGCGTCCGGGGCGTTGGTGTACTTCCACTGCCGCGCCGGGGCGTTGGACTCCTTGACGAACAGGTCGAGGTAGCCGTACTGGCCACCGTGGCGGAACGTGTCGCAGGACGGCTGCGGCACGGTCTCCCAGACCGACTCCTGGGTGCCCCGCTGGAAGGTGTTGATGTACGCCGGCCGGGTGGTGCCGTCGCCGCAGCGCCCGAAGCCGTAGGTGTTGTCGACGTCGAGCAGCCAGTGCATGCCGTAGATGTCGCCGGTGCCGTAGGACTGCTGCAGCTCCGAGCGCAGCGGGTCGCGACCCACCGGGACCGAGGACTCCAACTGCGACGGGTACTGGTTGGGCAGGTCGTGCTCGGCGGCGTAGCTGGCGTCACCGGCGGAACCGGCGGTCGGCTGGTCGGCCGAGGACGGGATGATGTACTTCTCCATCACGGTCCAGGCGTTGTTGAACGGCGCCCAGTTCTGGGTCACCCGCCCGTAGTACGCCTCCAGCCACAGCCAGAAGCTGAACGCCTCGGAGGTGGTCTGGTGGCCGTGGTCCGGCGCCTCGACGATCAGCGTCTCGATCGAGTGGTACGGCACGCCCTCGGGGCTGAAGTAGCCCGAGTTCTTCATCTTGCCGTACTGGGCGAGGAACCGCTCCACGTACTCGCCGTCGCCGCCACCGGGCACATCGTTGTCGATCTCGGTGGCGGTGATCGCCAGCGGCGCGTAGCCGGTGGCCGAGGCGGTGATGGTGGCGGTGCCGCCGACGGTGTCGGCGTCCTCCGCCGCCGCGACGGTCACGGTGACGCCGGTGCTCCAGTTGCTCGGCGTCAGGGTGACCGTGGACGGGGTCACGCTGATGTCCGAGTCACCGGTGCGGGCCAGGCTCACCACCACGTTCGAGGTGGGTGCCCGGTCCAGCTTGAGGTTGAACGTCGAGGTGCCGCCCTCCGGCACGCTGACCGACGTCGGGGTGG
Organism: Verrucosispora sp. SN26_14.1; assembly: GCF_004307965.1. Classification (NCBI taxonomy): domain Bacteria; kingdom Bacillati; phylum Actinomycetota; class Actinomycetes; order Micromonosporales; family Micromonosporaceae; genus Micromonospora; species Verrucosispora sp. SN26_14.1. Next base: position 12,170 of record NZ_SISL01000132.1, read on the forward strand.
CGACCAGCGCCGGCCCGGTGGCCGCGGTGACGGTGAAGGACCGCTCGGCCACCGCCGAGAGGTTGGCGTTGTCGTACGCCCGCGCCTGCACCGTGTACGCACCCGCCGGAAGGTCTTCCAGCGTGTACGCGTACGGGGCGGTGGTGTCGGTGTTGACCAGCAACCCGTTGCGGTAGAACTCGACCTTGGTGATGGTGCCGTCGGCGTCGCTGGCCGTGGCGGTCAGCGGTACGTCGGCCGGGGCCACGAACGGCCCGGCGGGCACCGACAGGCTCACCGTCGGCGGCTGCTGCGGCACGCCGCCGCAGGTGACCCCGTTGACCGAGAAGGACGTCGGCTTGGGGTTGCTGCCGCTGTAGGAGCCGTTGAAGCCGATGGTGGTGCTGGCGCCGGTGGCCAGGTTGCCGTTGTACGACTCGTTGACGGCGGTGACCTCGTTGCCGCTCTGGGTCCAGCGGGCCGACCAGCCCTGGGTCACACGCTGGTTGCCGGGGAAGGCGAACTTCAGCGTCCAGCCGGTGATGGGGTCACCGAGATTCTTGACGGTGACGTTGGCGGTGAAGCCGTTGCTCCAGTCGTTCGTCGCGTAGACCACGTCGCAGGCCGGTGCGGCCTGTGCGGCGGCGGCGGGTACGGTCACCCCGCCGATCGCCAGCGCCGCGGCGGCGAGCCACGCCATGCGCCGACGTCTTGCCAGATTCTTCATCTGCGCGGTGTCTCCTCGGACCAGGCCGGGGACGGTGCCCCCCGGCGCGACGCCACGCCGACAGGGTGTCCGCGAGGCGCCAAGTGGATGGTGGTCTCTCTGTCGGCCCGAAGGCCGGGGGCGGCGGGGGCGCCGTCGCACGACTGCTGCTCCCCGCTGCGATCAGGACGCCGTTACCGGACAAGCCGGGCTGCCCTCGGCAACCTGCACTCACGCGTATCTGGCTCCACGCGGTCGATCGACAGTCTGCCATGGAAGCGCTCCCAGATCCAGCACAGGAACTTCCGGAAACACCGGCTTGTTTCGATCTCGTTTTGGGGCTTTCACAAAGCCGTGACGGGCGTTACAGTCGCAGCAACGTCGATGGGAGCGCTTCCATCGACAAGGTTCCAAAAAGAAGATCACCCGGGGCTGTGCCCACAGCGCCGGGGACTAGACCAGAGGCCGACGGCGGGCCAGCCCGGACACCGCCGTCAGCCGCCGCCCCACCATAGTGGAGGGAGGTGGACCTCAAGCCACTCGCGTGGCCCGGCTCCCGCGCGACACGCACGACTGGGACGCCAAATCCGCCCGTGCGTGTACCGCAACACAGTGGGGACGGGGGTTGCCCTCCCCCGTCCCCACACTAAACCCCCGTTCACGATGGGAAAAGAGGCCGACGGGTCAGACGCGCGTCACACGCGCGCCCCGCAACGGCAGTCGACCCGCCCGCCGACCGTGCGACGCCCGCCGAC
>NZ_SISL01000133.1:0-13483 GCF_004307965.1 Verrucosispora sp. SN26_14.1
CCGGACCCGCCGACCCGGTCGGCCAGCGCGGCGAGGGCGAGCCCGGCGTCGCCGAGCAGGCTGTCGCCGACCGGTGCCCGGGCCGCCTCCTCCGGGTCGTCGGTGACGTGCAGCAGGCGTACGCCGTCGGGCAGCGTCTCGCCCGGTACGTGCGGGTAGTAGCGGAACACCGGGGCGCCGACCACCAGCACCGTGTCGTGTCCGCGGAGGCGCTCGGCCAGCGGGGCGATCGCGAAGGGCAGGACGCCCTGGAAGTGCGGGTGGTCCTCGGGGAAGGCGGTCCGCTCGGGTGCGGGCGCCGTCCAGACCGGGGCGGCCAGCCGCTCGGCCAGCGCGACCGCGTGCTCCCATGCTCCGGCGCGGTCCACGGCGGCACCGAGCACGATCGCCGGTGACCGGCTGTCCGCCAACACCGTGGCGAACTCGGCGAGCCGGTACGGGTCGGGAGCGAACCGGGTGGCCACCGTGCGGGCCTGGGGTGGCGGGTCGGCGGGCTGGGCCCAGTCGTCCAGCGGCAGGGAGAGGAAGACCGGCCCGGTCGGCGGCTGGACGGCGGTGGCGTACGCCCGCATCAGCGCCGCCGGTACGTCCTGCGCGCGGACCGGTTCGTGGGCCCATTTGACGTACGGCTGCGGCAGCTCGGTGGGGTGCCGGGCGGTGAGTCGGGGTTCGAGCAGCAGCATCTCCCGGGTCTGCTGGCCGGCGGTGACGATCAGCGGGGTCCGGTTGTGCCAGGCGGTGACGATGTTGCCCATGGCGTTGCCGGTGCCCGGCGCGGTGTGCAGGTTGACGTGGGCGGGCCCGCCGGTGGCCTGGGCGTACCCGTCGGCCATGCCCACCGCCGACGCCTCCTGGAGGGCCAGCACGTAGTGGAAGTCGTCGGGGAAGTCCTGGAGGAAGGGCTCCTCGGTGGAACCGGGGTTGCCGAAGACGGTGGTCATGCCGAGGGCGCGGAGCAGCTCGTAGGTGGTGTCCCGGACCGTTGTCATCGTCTTCGAATCTATCCGGGCGGCTCGGTTCACCAGGGGTTTTCGCCTCTGTTCGGCGGCCGGTGGGGCCCGCTGGCCCGGTTGTTGGCCCGGTTTCGCCGCCCCCCGCCGAGACCGGTGTCGATCACCCGACGATCAGACCTTCGCGACCGCCGTGGACGCAGGCTATGGTGCCAGGCATGGCAAAGACAGCGTGGATGGTGCCGATCGGGTCCGCCGTCCCGATGTGTGGTCGCTTCCGCTGCCCGGTACACGGTTGACGGGTGCGGTGATGCAGGGAGAGGGGCAGGCGATCGGCGGACGGGCGACGGAGTCGATGGCGGGCAAGCTGATGGTGGCGACGCCGGCGCTGAAGGACCCGAACTTCGACCGCACAGTCGTGTTGCTGGTCGCGCACGAACCCGGCGGCGCGCTCGGCGTGGTGCTCAACCGGGCGACCGAGGTGGCAGTGGCCGACGTGCTGCGCGACTGGGGCGATCTGGCCCGCCATCCGGCCGTGTTGTTCGAGGGCGGCCCGGTGCAGCCCGACTCGGCGATCTGTCTGGCCCGGATGCGGCAGCCGGTCCGTCGACTCAAGGGCTTCCACCAGGTCTCCGGCGCGGTCGGCACGCTCGACCTCTCGGTCGACCCGCAGCGGCTGCGGGAGAGCGTGGAGAGCATCCGGGTCTTCGCCGGGTACGCGGGCTGGGGCGCGGGACAGTTGGAGCAGGAGATCGAGGACGGCTCCTGGTTCGTGCTGGACGCGCTGCCCGGTGACGCGTTCGTCGACCGTCCGGACGACCTGTGGCCGATGGTGCTGCGCAGGCAGGGCGGCATGATGGCCGCGGTGGCGCACTTCCCCCCGGACGTGGCACTGAACTGAGGGCTCCGACGCCGTCTCGCGGGGGACCCCCGCGAGATGACCATGCCGCCGACCGTGTGTATAGTTCTCCCAGTGCCCGGGCGACCGGGCGCGACAGCAAGGGGCCGTGGCGCAGCTGGTAGCGCACCACACTGGCAGTGTGGGGGTCAGGGGTTCGAGTCCCCTCGGCTCCACCGAACGCACCATGTGCGAACCGGTGGTTTGTTCCTCGTAGATGCCCCCGCCCGGGTGGGACGGGGGCATCACTGTTTCACCGGGGCATACGCGCCCCGGTCCGGGAGCACGCCGCCACCGGGCTGCGGGGATTCGAGCCGGCCGGGTCACGCCTGGCGGTAGGCGTCCTGGTATCCGCCCTGGGGCGGGATCGGTTGGATGACGTCCAGCAGCACCCCGTCGGGTGCGGCGACGATGAAGTGCCGCTGCCCGAAGTCCTCGTCGCGGAGCGCCAGCACCGGCGTCAATCCGGCCTCGTCGGTCAACCGGGCATGGACCGCGTCGACGTCGTCGACCTCGAGGTTGACGATCACTCCGCGCGGCAGCTTCCGGTATCCGTCGGGGATGGTGGTGTGGTCGTGGGCGAGGATCGCCAGCTCGAAGGTGCCCAGGCGCAGGCTGACGTACCAGTCGGACTCGTAGGTCGGCTCGAAGCCGAGCACGCGTCGATAGAAGCCGGCTGCGGCGGCCACGTCCTGGGACGTCAGGACCGGGTAGAAACTGGTGACGGTCATCGAATGCTCCTTTACGTACACTGTGTATGTATCGCTGCACACGATACATACACTGCGTACGTAAAGGAAGCTCCATGCCTCGCGCCACTGCGGCTGCCGCCGCCCGGACCGCCCAGCAGGTCCTCGATTCGGCGATCGACCTCTTCGCCGCCAGGGGATTCGCCGACGTCTCGCTCGACGACGTGGCGCGATCCGCAGGAGTGACGCGGGGCGCGGTCTATCACCACTACCGGAACAAGCCGGGTCTGTTCCGTGCCGCCGTGGCGCAGCTCCAGGCGCGTGTGGCCGCGAGCGTGGTGGAGGCGGCCGGTCGGGCCGGTGACGATCCCGGTGAGCAGCTGCGGGCGGGTTCGCATGCGTTCCTCGACGCGATCACCGCCCCGTCCGTCGTCCGCATCCTGCTCGTCGACGGTCCGGCCGTGCTGGGGTGGGAGCGCTGGCGCCTGCTCGACGCGGAGCACTCCGCCGCTCACCTCAGTGAGGCTCTCGGTGCGGTGGGTGTGCCGGACGGCCTCCTCGACGCGTTGGCGGCGCAGTTGTCCGGGGCGATGAACGAGGCCGCGCTCTGGGTCGCGCGACACGACGACGCCTCGGCCGCGCGCGAACAGGCGCACTCGGCCCTCGACCGGCTCCTGGCCGCCGCGCTCACCTGAGGGTGCACGACAGTCCGAGTCGCCAGGTGGGTCGAGAAGCAGACCTTTCGGAAGTGTGGACAGATAGATCTCTCAGCCCTTGGGTTGATGGTCCATCTGCATCGTTGACACTCTTGCGATATATAAGTCAGACTTTTCGCGGGAGGTCGACATGAGTGAGCCTCGACGGCTGGCGGTCATCAACTCCGACGCGAAACGAGCCCCGGTGCTGCCCGATCCACCCGGTCTCGTCACCGACCTGGTGGACCCGCGACTGCGCCGGTTCGCCCGCACCAAATACGATCATCTGCTCACCGAACTGGGCACAGTGGACGCCGCCGAGGCGGCCATCGCCGCCGGATGCGACGCGGTCTACATCGACACCTTCGCCGACTACGGGATGGCGCAACTGCGCGCCGCCGCACCCGTACCGGTCGTCGGGGCCGGTGAGGCCGTACTGGCCTGGGCGGCCGAGTCCGGTCGCCGGTTCAGCATCGTCACCGTCTGGCCGACGTCCATGGACTACATCTACGCCGATCGGCTCGCCGCCTGCCCGGGTGGGGAACTCGCCGTCGGGGTGCACTACCTCTCCGACGAGTCGGAGCTGGACCGGGTCGGCACCGACGCCGGGGTCAAGGCGCGGATGGGCCGGGGCGAGGACGACGTCGTCTCCGCCATCACCCGGGCCTGTCTGGACGCCGCACAGCGCGACGGGACCGACCTGATCCTGTTCGGCTGCACCTGTATGACACCGGTGTCGGCCGAGGTGGCCCGGCGTGCCGGCATCGAGATCGTCGACCCGTCGGTGATCGGGTTGCGCGCGGGTCACGCGGCGGCACTCGGCCCACGTCCGGAGCCGCCGGTCGCCGCGCAGCGACTCGGGGCGGTGACGGAACTGGTCGACGCCTACCTCGGCGTCGCCGCCGGGGCGAGCTGCGGCGTCGACGCCGACGGCTGTGAGGTGTGCGCGGTGACCGCCGGGCCGTCGTCGTGACCCCGCTCTGCCGCCGGCTCGGGGTCGACCTGCCGGTGCTGGCGTTCAGCCACTGCCGCGACGTGGTCGCGGCGGTCAGCCGGGCGGGCGGGCTCGGCGTACTCGGGGCCGCCTCGATGACCCCGGACGACCTCGACCGGGACCTCACCTGGCTGGACCGGGAGTGCGCCGGGCGGCCGTACGGCGTGGATCTGCTCTTTCCGGCGAAGTCGGCCGGGGACGACCCGGCGGAGCTGGCCGGTCGGATCCCGGCCGACCACCGGGCGTTCGTGGACGCGCTGCGGACCCGGTGGGGTGTGCCGGTGCGCCGCAGCGAGCCTGGCCACAACCGGCTCGGCGGCATGCCGACCGAGATCGACCACCTGATGACCCACGCCAACGCCCATGCCCTGTGGGAGGTCGCCCGGGCGCATCCGATCCGCCTGGTGGCCAGCGCTCTCGGCCCGCCGCCGGCCGAGGTGCGTGCCGAGACGACCCGACGCGGCATGCTCCTCGCCGGGCTGGTCGGCGATCCGCGGCACGTGCGCCACCAACTGGCCGCCGGGGTGGACGTGCTGGTGGCGCAGGGCTACGAGGCGGCCGGGCACACCGGCGACATCACCACGATGGTGCTGGTGCCGCAGGTGGTGGCCGCCGCCGGTGACGTACCGGTGGTCGCCGCCGGTGGGATCGCCACCGGCCGGCAGGTGGTCGCGGCCCTCGCGTTGGGCGCGCAGGCGGTCTGGACCGGATCGGTCTGGCTGGCCACCGCCGAGAGCGACCTCGACCCGGTGGTCAAGGAGAAGATCGTCGCCGCAGCGGCGACCGACACCGAGAAGACCACCTCGTACACCGGCAAGCCGACCCGGCAGCTCACCACCGCCTGGACCCGGGCGTGGCGGACGCCGGAGGCACCGCCGTCCTTGCCGTCGCCGGTACAGCAGGTGTTGGCGCGGGACACCGTGGTCAGCGCGTTCGAGCACCAGGTGACCCCGGTGATGGGTTCGGCGGCCGGGCAGGCCGTCGGTCTGGTGACCGGGACCCGCTCGGTCGCCGCCGTCCTGGACGACCTGCGGATGCAGATGGCCGACGCGGTCGAGGCGGTGACGAGGCTGGCCGACGACGCGGGCTGACCGACGAGGCGTCCGGTCGACAGGTCGGGCGGCCCGGTCGGGAACGCCGTGGTCACCGTGCCGACCGTCGGTCGCGGCGCGCCTGCACGGCCACCGCGACCAGGGTGTACGCCGCCAGTGTCGTGATGCCGCCGGTGGCCACCGCCATCACCGTGGTCAGCGCGACACCGCCCAGCGCGAGCCCACCGAGCAGCGAGGTGCCGCCCAGGGTGGCGAACGCGGCGACCATCCAGGCGGCGAAGACCTCGGCGCGGCGGTGCGTCGGCGCCCAGTAGCCGATCAGCCGGGTCGCGCCGAGCAGCACCAGACCGCCGCCGGTGCCGACCAGCACCGTGCCGGCGATCGTCACCGCGCCGCTGGCCAGGTGCAGGGCGGCGGTGGTGGTGCCGGCACCGGCGGCGATGACCAGGACGCCGAGGCCGACCGAGCGGGCCGCCGGCACCCGGTTCGCCGCGATCTGGGCGAGCAGGGTCATGGTGACCAGCAGGGTGAGCAGGCCACCGGTTCCGCCTGCGGTGCTGATGCCGGCCCCCTCGGTGAGGATGCGCGCGCCGAACGTGCCGAACAGGGCCATGCAGCTGTTGAGCGTCATCAGCGAGCAGGTCGCGATGCTGAACGGCAGCAGGATCGCCCGGGGGACGCGGACCGTACGGACCAGCCGGACCCGGCCCGCCGTCCGGCGGTCGGCCGGTGCCCGGAGCAGCAGCACCAACGGCACCAGCGCGACCGCGCCGATCACGACGTACGGAAGCACCAGCGGGTACGCGGTGTGGTCGGCGAGGAGTCCGGCGATCAGCGGCCCGAAGCCCATGCCGAGGGTGGTGCAGACCGCGTGCGTCAGGCTGCCGGCCCGGGTGCCCCGGGGGTGGAAGTCCAGCAGCGCGGCGGCGGTGGTGGCGCTGACCATGCCGGTCGCCATGCCCTGCACGAATCGTCCGGCGACCAGCACCGGCAGCGTGGTGGCGGCGGCCGTCACCAGGCAGGCGAGCAGCACCAGTGCGACGCCGAGCAGCATCGTGACGCGTCGGCCGATCAGGTCGGAGAGTCCGCCGAGCAGCGTGACCACCACGATCACGCCGACCGGGTATCCGGCGAACGCCAGGCTCACCTGCGCCGGATCGAGGTCCCACCGCTGTGCGTAGACCGCGAACAGCGGGGACGCGGCGAAGCTGCCGAGCACTGCCACCAGGACCAGCGCGCCGGAGGCGGCAGCCATCACCACCGAGGGTCGGTACGCCGGTGCGTCGGGCGGGCCGGTGGTGGTGCCGTCGCGCACCTCAGGGGCTCCGGGGCAGAGAGGTAGACACTAGGACACCGCCTTCCGTCAAAAGTCTGAGGAATCAACAGCAGCAGTGTCAAGGTCTTGCCAGACCCGGTCCTCGGCCTGCACAGTGTGCACCTGAGCTGCTCAGGTGGACGTTGCAAGACGGAAACGACGGGGCACTTCGCGACGCGCCATCGTCATCTTCTCGGTTAACACCTGACATATGCCTTTCGGAACCTGGAGAACACCCCACACCGGCGAGAGGTGGAGGAACGCAGGTGACAGTGACGATCGTCGACTCCACGACGCTGCCGTGGGTCAACGGCCAGGACGTGTACGACTCGATGGAACCGGCCTTCCGGGACAACTTCGGAGGCGATCCGGAGCAGGTGCGTGACCTGCTGTCCCGGTACTGGATGCGGTCGCTGTGGCGGGACCGTGAGAGCACCCGACGCATCGACCACGTACGGGCCGCGCCCGGCTACCGCGACCTCAGCGAGGCATACCACGACAGCGTCGAGGAGTCGTACTTCCTGGCCGGGGTCGCCGAGCTGAGCGCCGAGGGGCGGCTGGTCGAGGGCGACTACTTCTGGCGTCCGCCCGGCTGGGTGCACAAGGCGTGGAGCGACGAGGGCTTCGAGAACATCCTCTGCATGGAGGGGGAGGTCGCCAGCGAACACAGTGGTCGGGTCTCCCGGGTGGTCTGCCCGGACGACCGGGCCGGCGCACAGGCGCGCGACGACGCGGACGGTGGGATCGGACCCCGGGGCTACCAGCGCCGGGTCGAGTCACGGTTCGTGCCGTGGACACCGCTGGACGCACCGTGGTCCGGGGTGGACGCCATCGTGCTCGGCCTGCCTGCCATGTCCGACGGGGTGCGTTCCACCGCCGACGAGGCGGTGCCGCTCGCCAAGGCGCTGAGCCAGAACGTCGACACCGGTGCCTGTAGCGCCCTGGTCCGCCTGCCGGCCGGCTACACCGGGGCGCCCACCCCGGTGCCCCGGGACCGTTTCCTGGTCACCACCCGGGGCGACCTCGTGGTGGACGGCGTGACGCTCACCCCCTGCTCGCTGCTGCACGTACCCGCCGGCGCGCGGGGTCCGGCGCTGACCGCGGCGACCGACGTCGAACTGTTCGTCAAGGTGGGGGAGCGGACGTGACGCGGGTACGGCACACCACGGACGACCAGGTCATGACGATCGTGCTGGACGGTCCGGACTCGATGAACAGCCTCACCCCAGCGGTGATCGCCGGGCTGGACGCCGCGCTCGACGAGGCCGAGCAGGACCACGCTCTGCGGGCGGTCGTGGTCACCGGTGCCGGGGAGCGGGCCTTCAGCGTCGGGATGGACATCGACTTCCTGGAGTCGTGCTTCGCCGATCCACAGCGGACGTTCCTGCCCTTCCTGCGGTCGTACCACGCGGTGCTGCGCCGGATCGAACATCTCGGCGTACCGGTGATCGCGCGGGTCAACGGGCTGGCGCGAGCCGGTGGGTTCGAACTGATCCTCGCCTGCGACTTCGTGATCGCCGCCGACGAGGCCCGGGTCGGCGACATCCACCTGGAGTTCGGGATGCCGCCGGGTGCCGGGTCGAGCCAGCGGGCCCCGCGCAAGCTCGGCGATCAGCGGGCCAAGGCGCTGATGCTCACCCCGACCTGGCTGCGCGGCCCCGAGTTGGTGCAGTGGGGGGTCGCGCTGGCCAGCGCGCCCCTGGCCGAGCTGGACGACGAGGTGGGCAAGCTGCTGGCGATGCTGCGCGGCCGGTCCCGACCCGGGCTGGCGATCACCAAGCGGCTGCTCAACTCGGTGCACACGATGACCCTGGAGGAGGGCCTGCGCTACGAGCGCGAGATGTTCTCCCGGCTGCACGAGGAGGTCGACGAGGTGGCCGAGGGCTATCGCGCGTTCGTGGAGAAGCGCCCACCGGTCTGGGGGGACGTCGATGTCCGCACCCTCGCCTGAGTCGACCGCGACCCCGCAGGTGGTCGTCGACGCGGACCTGGTCGACACGCTGATCGGCCGGGGCGGGTACACCCACCCGCTGTTCCAGCGGGTGCCCGGCGGTGACGCCGGCGGTCCGCCGCTGCCGGGTCAGGCGGTCGTGTTGCTCCTCGGTGGCCTGGTCGAACAGTCCGGCCTGCTCGACGACGCGATCGCACTGCTGGAACTGCGTCGGGTGCGATTCCACAGGATGGTGAAGGCCGGCGCGACGCTACGGGTGCGGATCGAACGCGTCGCAAGCCGGGTCACCTCCCGTGGCACGCAGGTCGTGGACTTCCGCTGGACCGGGATCGACGCGGACGACGAGCCGGTCGCCGAGGTCGAGGCCGTGATGCTGATGAACGGGACAGGAAGGGAGGACACCAGGTGAGGGGTGTGCAGCTCAACATGGCGGCCGGTATCCGGGAGTTCGGCCGGGCCACGCCGCACCGGGTGGCGGTGGTCGACGGCGACCACCAGATCTCCTTCGGCACGCTGGACGAGCGGTCCAACCGCCTCGCCTCGGCCACTCTGGACCGTGGGCTGCGCCCCGGTGAGCGGATCGCGGTCCTGGCGAACAACCGCTTCGAGTACTTCGAGATCTCGGCGGCGATGGCCAAGGCCGGCATTCCGACGGTGCCGCTGAACCCCCGGAACAACGTCGGAGACAACGCGTACGTCCTGGACCACGCGTCGGTCCGGGGGATCATCGTGGCGGACGAGCTGGCCGACCGGGTCGACGGGCTCGTCGACGACCTGCACCTGGTGCTCAGTTTCGGCGGCACGGTGGGTGAGCACTACGACTCCTTCGTCGCCGCCGGTCGCGCGGTGGACCCGGCGGTGCCGGTGGACGAGATGGACCCGTTCTGCATCACCTACACCTCGGGGACCACCGGGCGGCCCAAGGGCGTGCTGCTGACCCACCGGGGGCGGGTGCTGACCGCCTTCGGGGTCGGGCTCGACTACGGCCTGGGCCCCAACAAGAGCACGATCGCGGTGGCACCGATGTACCACGGCGCCGGCTTCGAGTTCGCGTACGCGGCGCCGATGCTCGGTGGCTCCTGCACCGTGCTGCCGACCTGGGACCCGGAGCGACTGCTCGACCTGATGGTGAGCAGCCGTGCGGAGACGGTCTTTCTGGTGCCCACGCACGCCCAGCACATCCGCCGGTTCTGCGAGGACCCGGCGGCCCGCTACGACCTGTCGGCGCTCAAGACCCTCTACTTCAACGCCGCCGCGTTGCCGGTGGCGCTCAAGGAGTGGGTGATCGCGGCGTTCCCGGGGGTCGCCGTGCACGAGTTGTACGGGTCGACCGAGTGCTCCATCGTGACCAACCTGCGGCCGGAGTTCGCCCTGGCCCGGGCCGGCAGCGTCGGCCACCCGTGGTTCTGGAACGAGGTGCGCCTGGTCGGCGAGGACGGCGCCGAGGTGGGGCCGGGCGAGCCCGGTGAGCTGTACGCCCGCTCGCCGTTGCTGCTCACCGGGTACCTCGACGACGAGGAGGCCACCCGGGCCGGGTTCGACGCCGACGGGTTCTTCTCGGTGGGCGACGTGGCGGTCCGCGACGAGGAGGGCTTCATCTCCATCGTGGACCGGAAGAAGGACATGATCATCGCGGGTGGCGTGAACATCTTCCCGCGGGAGATCGAAGAGGTCATCGCCCGGCACGAACCGGTCGACGACGTCGCGGTGGTCGGGGTGCCGGACGAGGTGTACGGCGAGCGCGTCGCCGCCTTCGTGGTCAGCCGGCCGGGCCGGCAGGTGGACGTGACCGCCCTGGACGGGTACGTGCGGGAGCACGTCGCCCGGTACAAGGTCCCCCGGGAGTGGCATCTGGTGGACCGGCTGCCGCGTAATCCGAGCGGCAAGATCCTCAAGCGCACCATCCGGGACGAGTACGCCGGTCCGCCGGAGCAGAGCCAGACCCGTTAGGCCAAAAGTCTGACGTTCCGCGTACCGGTCCACGAAATCCGGCGCGCGTCTCCTGCCCAGATGGCTCGCTGGGTCGACAAGTGCTGTCCAGAAGCGTCGAAATGATCGATGAAGATGTCAGTACTGTAAAACTCTGACTTTTTATAGACTGCCTGCTTGGGGACCGTTATGGTCGCCGTAATCAGGTGTAGATGCGGCCCCCGGGCTTTCACGTCGGGCCGTGCGGACTTCGCCATCAGGAGGCCATCGTGTCCCACCTCAATAGCCCCGGTGCCGCCCTCTCCCGCCGTCGTCTGCTCACCGGTCTCGGGGGTGCCCTCGTCGGCAGCGCCCTGCTGACCGCCTGCGGCAGCGACGACGCCGATTCCAGCTCGAACGACGGACGGACCACCATCCGGCTCGCCGGCATCCCCGCCTCCGCTCTCGCGGCCTTCAAGCTCGCCCTCAAGGAGGGTGCGTTCGAGGAGGCCGGCCTCGACATCAGGTACGAGGAGTACGCGGAGTCGGCGGCCGTCTACACCGCCTACCGGGCCGGTCAGGTCGACGGCGGCCTGGGTGGCATCCCCTCCACCGCCAACCTGGTCGCCACCGGGGTGGACCGCAAGGTGGTCTTCGCCCTTCAGCGCACCACCAACGGGATCCTGGTCCGCGCGGACAGCGGCATCCAGTCCATCGCCGATCTCAAGGGCCGCAAGCTCGGCCTCTTCGGCAGTGCGATCGGCTCGTCGACGAACCAGTTCTTCGCGCTCTGCCGCGAGAAGCACGGGTTCAACCCGACCACCGACTGTCAGGTGCAGTACGGCGCGCCGAACCTGATGGCCGAACTGCTCGGGCAGGGCGACGTGGACATGGCCCTGGTGATCGACCCGGCCGGCGCACCCGAACTGGCCAGCGGGAAGTACCGCTCCCTCGGCGACCTCGGCGTTCTGCTGGAGGAGGCCACCGGGCTCAAGGCGTTCACCGCCGGCTGGGACTTCGCCAGCGAGTTCATCGAGAAGAACCGGGAGGCGGTGCAGGCGTTCGTCGACGTCAACCTGCGGTACCAGACCAGGTTCAACAACGACCAGTCGTTGTGGGACGCCGCGCTGCGCGAGCTCTACAACATCGACGACCAGGCGGTGCTGGACGTGATCTGGAACAGCCAGCGCGGCCGGTTGGTGGAGCAGTGGGGTGACGCCGAGAAGCAGCAGGCGGCGCAGTTGCTCACCTTCCTCAGCGAGAACGGCGAGCCCGAGTTCCTGCCCAAGGTGCCCGACGGGCTCTTCGCCTGACCACCAGCCCGGCATGAGGAGAGGCACCGATGACCCTGTCCGAAACCACCCAGCCGGCGGCCGTGACGGCCGGTACGGCCGACCGTGGCGCGCCGCCGGGACACGGCGGTGGGCCCGGCGGCCCCCGCCGTTTCCTCCGCAACGGCATCGTGCTGCGGGTGGCCTCCGTGTTCATCCTGCTCGTCATCTGGTGGCTGGGCTCACTCGTCGTCGGTGAGCGCATCCTGCCCACCCCGGGCACGACCGCCTCCGCGCTGGCCGACAGCATGCAGGAGCAGACCTTCTGGACCGACCTCCAGGTCACCATGGTCCGGATCCTCATCGGGTTCGCCGCGTCGATGGTGCTCGGTGTGCTCGTCGGTCTGGTGATGGGTCTGTCCCGGATCGCCGAGGGCCTCCTGGACATCTGGATCGCCGTCGGCCAGACCATCCCGAGCCTCTGTTGGGTGATCGTCGCGTTCATCATGTTCGGGCTCAACGACACCGCCACCGTCGTGGCGATCACGCTGACCTCGTTCCCGATCATCGCGATCAACATGTGGACCGGGGTGAAGGCGATCGATCCCCGGCTCGGTCAGATGGCCCGGACCCTCAAGGCCTCGCGCGGCCTGCGGACCCGGGAGGTGACCCTGCCGCAGGTGCTGCCGGCGGTGATGGCGTCGGCCCGCTTCGGGTTCGGCATCGTCTGGAAGGTCGTGGTGATCGCCGAGTTGCTCGGGCGTACCGACGGCATCGGCTACCGGTTGAACTACTGGTTCCAGCTGTTCCGGATGGAGCAGGTCTTCGCGCTCACGCTGTTCTTCTCGATCCTGATGGTGGTGCTCGAACTGGCCGTGTTCAAGCCGATCGAGGCGAAGCTGTTCCGCTGGCGTCCGGAGGGAGCCCGATGAGCACCGACGACCGGATCGTCATCAAGGACCTGGTGAAGGGCTTCCACACCCGGCACGGCTTCACCACGGTCATCGACGGGATGGACCTCACCATCGCCGACGGGGAGTTCGTCGCACTGGTCGGTCCCTCCGGGTGCGGCAAGTCCACGGTGCTGAACATGCTCAGTGGGCTGGACACGGACTTCACCGGCACCGCCGAGATCCGTAGTCGGGCGCCCGGGGTGCACTTCAGCTACGTGTTCCAGGAGCCGAGGCTGCTGCCCTGGAAGACGGTGCGGCAGAACGTCGAGTTCGCCCTCAAGGCCACCGGGGTGGACCGGTCCCAGTGGGCCGACCGGGTGCTGCCGGTGCTGCGCCGGGTGGGGTTGGCCGGGTTCGAGAACCACTACCCGCACCAGATCTCCGGCGGCATGCAGCAGCGCACCGCACTGGCCCGCGCGTTCGTGCTGGACGCGCCGGTGATGCTGATGGACGAGCCGTTCAGCGGGTTGGACGAGTTCACCGCCCGTAGTCTGCGCCAGCTCCTGCTGGAGCTGCGGAGCCAGGAGGAGAGCAAGGCGTTCGTCTTCGTCACGCACAACGTGTTCGAGGCCGCCGTGCTCTCCGACCGGGTGGTGCTGATGTCCAACCGACCGTCGACGATCCGCCGGGTGGTCAAGGTGGAGGTGCCGCTGCCGCGCAGCTACGACGACCCCCGCCTCTTCGACGTCAGCCGTGAGCTGACCCACGAGATCATCTCCTCGATGGTCAGCACCGACGACGGTGGTCTGGTGGTCGGCGAGGAGCACACGCGGCTGGCCGGCCCGCAGGCTGTCTCTTATACAATCT